>WGDP01000001.1 GCA_015493215.1 Bacteroidales bacterium
ATTGCCCCACACAAACGAAACAATCCAGATATGACGTTGTTTATCAAAATAATAGCCCTGCCCTTTCTTGTCCGGTTTTTTCTTTTTAAGCTTTACATCGTTTAAATAAAATACCGGTTTTTTAAGCGCCTGCATACCAATAATTTCAAAGGTGATGTTTCTTTCATCAGGCTTGTCCGGATAATCGCCCCCGATTTTTGAAAACAGAAAAACAGGATTGCCCTTTTCATCTTCTTTTTTCACAAACATAAGGGTTTCAAAAGCGCCATTTTTCAAGGCATCGGGGTCGCTGCCATCGTCGGTGTACATCACATAGTTTGTTGTGGCTTTGTGTGTATCGGTGTAATAACGAACCGTCAGGTTTTTTGTGGAATAATTGTCGGTGGTTTTTACAGGTTTTACCATGGGGATAAACGACCCTGCCTTTACAAACAGCGGCATGTTGTTGATGGTTACCGGGATTTGGTACTCGTTTCCTCCCGGATATTTCCGGTTGGTAAAAAAGTCGTACCACTGAACCGATTTGGGCAAAAACAGGGTTCTTGATTTTTCGCCGGGATTAAGAACCGGAGCCACCAGCAATTGGCTGCCAAATAAATATTCGTCCGAAATGTTATAGTTCTCTTCATCATCAGGAAATTCAAAAAAGAGAGGGCGCATTATGGGATACCCTTTTAGGGTAGCTTGTGCCGCCACAGAATAAATATAAGGCAGCAGGCTGTAACGCAGGTTCATATATTTCCGTACAATATTTTGAGTTTGCTCACTAAAATAAACCGGTTCCGAAGGCAATATTTTGCTCTGTCCGTGCGGACGTAAAATGGGGGTAAAACAGGCAAATTGCAGCCAGCGGGTATAAAGTTCCTCGTCGCGAGTGCCCTGGGCAAAACCGCCTGCATCGGAATGAATATAGGGTAATCCGCTTAAGCTCATATGCAACAAGGTAGGCAACTGCGCCCGGTAACCTCCCCAACTGCGCGACACATCGCCTGTCCACGGGAAAATACTATACCGCTGCGAACCGGCATAACCGGCACGGTTTAAGTTAAAAAGGCGTTGGCGGGGATACTCCTTTTTATAATGATCGTAAAGCATTTTATGCCACCGGTGTCCGTAAATATTATGAACCGCGTCAGCAGGGCCGTTTACATGAAACTGGTTGGAAGGATGATATTCAGGCTCCCCCAAGTCGCCCCACCAGCCGGCTACACCCTTTTCGATTTGCGCTTTGTATTTGCTCCAAAACCAGCTGCGGGCAACAGGTTTAAAAATATCAATCAGTCCGGCAGGGCCAAAATAAAACTCGCTGTTAATGTATGTTTTACCGATGCTATCGGTGGTAAAGATTCCAAGACTATCGCCAATTTTAAAATTTTCCAGGGTGTCGATTACGTAAGGTTCGGTAATCAATACCGTTTTTATTCCTTTGGCTCTGAAGTTGGTAATCATTTTTTCCGGTTCGGGCCAATTGGGTTTGTACCAGTCGAGGCGACCCAGGTATCCTTTAATACTGTCGCCAAACCAATAAAAATCGAGGATGACGCCATCAACAGGAAAATTGTTTTTTTGCATTAAGCTAACAATGCTATCTGTTTCCTGCTGACTGCGATAGGCCATTCGCGAAAGCAGGTTACCCAAAGCCCACCGGGGAGGCAAAGGCTGTGTACCCGTAAGTTTACCCCACTGCTTTGCGATATCTTTAAAGTCGGTTCCGGCAACAAAAAAGTATTTCATCAGCCCGCCGCCGGCACCCCATTCCATTATGTTTTTACGGGCTGAACCCAGGTCGGCATACCCTTTTTGAGGATTATCAAAAAAAAGCAGGTACCTTTTGGATGACACCACCAGAGGCACCGAATAATTCAGCTGATCGGCTCCCAACTCATAACCGAAATGAGGCCTGTTGTACAGCGGATACCGATGACCCTTTAACGAAAAATTAATGGCTCGTTCACCCAGGCCAAACAGTTTTTCATTTTCGGAAATTTTGAATTGTATGCCGTTGTTGTCGGTTCGTTCAAAATAGCCTTTATCCTCTTTCAGCAGGGTATCTCCATTGTAAATAAAGGTAGCATAAAACGGATTTTTATGAAAGGCCACCGTAAGGCTGTCGGTTTTCAGCAGCAACCATGCAGGCAATTCTTTAAGGGTTATTTTTGGGTTTTGAGGGGTTAAGATAACGGCAACAGAGCTATCCTTTTGAGGCAGATTTCCGCTAAAGTTTTTTATCTCGATAATTTTACCCGAATAGGGAATGGCCTGCACCAGGCCGTGTGTTGTTTCGATGTTCAGAATGCCATTGCTCAAATGATGTGAGAGGTAATTGCGCGTTTGCCAGTGATAAGTTGCCGTTTTTTTAACAGGAGAGGTATAACCTGCCACGGGAACCAATATATCGTCGTTGGTGGCGGTTTTTCCAACCTTTGAACCGGTTTGGTTGCGAAACACAAAACTCAGTTGCAACACCTTTTCATTGGTGTTTAATCCATAAAACTGTCTGATAACCATCTTTTTCTGCCATAGGTTGTTTCCAACCTTTTTCATTTTCACCCTGCCATCGTCCTGCCCCCAGTTTCCTACAACATGTTTCCAGTCGTGGCCATCCAGGCTTTTGTTTGTAATTACTCCCGTGTGCATATAAACGCTTCCGGTGCAGCCTGACAAGACCCCGTTTCCGGACGAAGCATTGTAAGTAACGGTAATGGTATCATCAAGTCCGGCAGTGGCGGGTTCAATGGTAACAATTTGTGCTACAGTTAAAAACGGCAACAATGCTGCAATTAAAAAAATAACGGAATGCTTTAACCAATGATACATTTTATTAATCTTAAATGTTGCTATTTTTTTAACTCAATAATCAAGGGTGATTTGGCAGGAACGGTGATGGTATTCAGGTTTTCAATTTTTGTATTATCCAACACCGACAGGCCGGTTGAATAGCCCTTCAGGTTTTCGGCAAACCGGTTACAGTCAACCGTTTTCGCTGTGTTGGTGTTGTTAAGAAGCACCATTACGCTTTCGTTGTCGTTATACCGAAAATAGACGTAAACACCATCCTGTGGAATGTAATGGGTTAATTTGCCTGTATGGATAACCTTTTTGGTTTTTCGCCAGTTCATCAGGGTTTTTAAAAAACCAAATGCCTGATTTTGTTGTTTGGTAAGTCCTTTTCCGGTAAAAGCGTTTTTGGCATCACCGGGCCAGCCGCCGGGAAAATCTTTTCGTATATCGCCATGGCCATTATGTTCAAGGCCGGTCATTAAAATTTCCGTTCCGTAGTAAATTTGCGGAATACCCCTTGTGGTCATTAAAAAAGCCATGGATAGTTTAAACTTATTCAGATCTTTACCCAGTTTTGAAAAAAGCCTGTCGCCATCGTGGTTATCGGCAAAAAGCACCAGATTTTCGGGATGGCTGTACACAAAATCCTGCGAAATTACTTCATACAGTTCAGCCGTTCCGGTTGACCACCCCTCCTGTTCGTTAAAGGCTTTGCTGATGGCATACATCAATGGAAAGTCAAACACATTGGTCAGGTGGGAGTGATACCCGTCAAAGTTTCTGTCGTTCTCCATCCAGTAAGCCACCGAAACAGGGTAGGAAAGCCAGGCTTCGCCCACCACATTAAAATCGGGGTATTCTTGCAACAGGCGTTGCATCCATTTGGCCATAAAATCTTTATAAGGATAGGGATAGGTGTCCTGTCTTATTCCGTCGAGGCCGGTGTTTTCGATCCACCAAATGCTGTTTTGAATAAGATAGTTGGCCACCAACGCATTGTCCTGATTCAGGTCGGCCATGGAGGTATCGAACCAACCGGCAACCATCTTTTTATAATCGCTTTTTGATGCATGCGGGTCGGTAACCACCCCTCCCCTGTAATTGGAACGGGTAAACTCAGGCCATTGGTTATACCAATCTTCAGTGGGTAAATCATCTTTCCAAAAGTAATTGGTTCCGCAGTGGTTAAACACCATATCTTGAATTACCTTTAAACCTTTGCCGTGTGCTTCCTGAACCAAATTTATGTAATCGTTGTTGCTGCCAAAGCGCGGATCCACTTTATAAAAATCGGTCATGGCATATCCGTGATAGGAGTAAACGGGCAGGTTATTTTCGAGTAAAGGATTTATCCAAACTGCCGTAGCACCAAGATTTTTTATGTAATCCAGATGGTTTTCAATTCCTTTAATATCGCCGCCGTGTCGTCCGTTGGGGTTGGTACGATCTGCCTTTTCGAGCATCCCTTTCACGTTGTCGTTGGTAGTATCGCCATTGGCAAATCTGTCGGGCATCAACAGGTAAATTACATCGGAAGCATCAAAGCCGCCATGACTGCCCAACGACCTATCACGTTGCTTTAACTGATAAGCCATAGAAACAGCCTGCTTTTTACCTTTCATAAAATGGATGGCAACGGTGCCGGGTTGGGCGGTTTCGTCAATCACCAAATTCAAAAAAAGGTAATTGGGACTTTGCACATGCACCGTACTTTCCAAAGTAATGCCGGGATAATGAATAGCCGGAACCGTTTCTGAAATACGGTTGCCATGCACCATCAGTTGCAGATGGTGGTTTTTCATACCCGTCCACCAAAAAGGCGGGTCAACGCGTGAAACGTTTATTCCTCCTGCCCTTAGCAATGAGGAGCTGACAAACAAAACAAGAAAAAGAAAAGATTTTAATCCGGCCATAGGTTTGATTTTTTCTGTTTTAAACGAGGTTCAAAGATAATGATATAATTGCTCAAAGAGGTTGTGGCGAAATAAATAGAAATTGGTATAAAAACATATTGCTGAAAAGGCAGGATGATATCTGGGAGATGCCCCCCGTTGGTCGGGATGACACCCTCCTTTATCTGGAGGATTTCACTCCAAACCAAATCCATCTTCACTCCTCCGGTTCCGTAAACTCCGATAACTCCGATAACTATCGGAGGAGGAATAGCCCGGAGCTATAGAAACGGACAAATTCCGGACGAGTTTGTGGTCGGGGGGTCTTGATAATTTTTGTAATTTTGTGTTGTTCAATTTATATAAAACAATGAGCACGATAGAATTAAAAAACTTGTTAATACATAAAATAGCATTAATAAACGATGAATCATTGTTAAATGCCATAAGAACAATTATTGATGCAAAAACAGAAACAACTATTTATGCAACTTCTAAGGAACAAAAACAAAAAATTAAAAAAGGAATACAGCAAATAAAAGGTGGAGAACATTTCACAAACGAACAAGTTGAATCAGAAATAAACAAATGGCTGGAAGAAAAATAATTTGGTCTCCCACTGCTAAAATTGACTTATTTGAAATCTTAAATTACTATTACAAAAAAAAACCGGTAGTAAAAAATATAGCCGGCAACTTAATAAACAATTCAAAAAGGCAATTGGCATATTGACAAAATATGCAAACATTGGAGTTCAAACAGACATTGTTAATGTCAGAAATTTAATTGTGGACAACTATTCAATATTTTATCGGATAGAAAAAAACACAATAGAAATTATCACAATATGGGATTCCAGACAGAATCCGGAAAAGCTTGACATTAAAAAATTCTGAATTTCTACCACAGCTTATTTACTGCAATCGTTTGAAACCACTATTGAGTTACATACTCCCTTTCAATGTCTGTTGCAATACTGCACGGTTGGTTACAAATGAACCGGAAAGGTGTTTATTGAGTACTTTTGTCCGGTAAATTGCAAACCACAAATTATGGACGAAAAAGCCCGTTTGTACGCATATTGGAAGACGTTATATCCCGGACAGGGACTAGAAAAACTGGATGATTTTTTAACTAAACATCCCCCGGCTCAAACACGCGGTGAAACAGACGAATGGTATAAAGATGCTGTTGTTTATTCGCTTTATGTTGACCTTTTTGCCGGTGATATACAAGGTTTAACCAACAGGCTTGATTATTTACAGGATTTGGGTGTTAATTGCCTTTGGCTGCTTCCGGTGCTTGATTCGCCCATGCGCGATGCCGGTTTCGATGTTCGTAACTACGACCGTATCCGACATGAGTTGTTGGGGCTGCCCCAGTCGTTTAAAAAAGAGGAACAGGAAAAAGTGTTTGGCGGATTTTTAAACGAAGCCCGCAAAAGGGGTATCCGGGTAATTTTTGATGTGGCCATCAATCATACATCGGAAGAGCACCCCTGGTTTCAGGAGTCGAAAAAATCAGAAGACAATCCCTATCGCAACTATTACATCTGGAGCAAAACAGGGCAGGAGTACGCCGATGCACGCATTATTTTTAAGGGCATCGAAACTTCCAACTGGCAAAAAGAGGGCGATGCTTATTTTTTCCATCGTTTTTTTAATTTCCAGCCCGACCTCAACTACAAAAACCCCGATGTTTTGTTGGCTATGGCTCAAAACCTGCTTTACTGGCAAAGCATGGGCGTTGACGGTTTCAGAGCCGATGCCATCCCCTATCTTTGGAAAGAGGAGGGAACAACCTGTGAAAACCATCCCAAAACACATACGGTGGTTAAATTTTTCAGAGCCATGCTCGATTATGTTAAACCCGGGAGCCTGTTGCTTGCCGAGGCGTGTCAGGTTCCCAACGAAGTGGTTAAATATTTGGGTGACGGCGACGAATGCCATGCTGCCTACCACTTTCCGTTGATGCCACAAATGTTTAAAGCACTCTCCATGCAAAACGGCGAACCGGTAAAACATGTTTTAAGACCTGAGGTTACACCTGATATCCCCAAAAACAGTCAGTGGTTTACCTTTTTGCGCCTGCACGACGAATTAAGCCTTGAGTTAACCTATGTTTCGGAAGAGGACAGAAAATACATTCACGATAACTATTGTCTTAAACCCCAATGGGATTTCAGAGTTGGCGAAGGTATTTCGGCGAGGTTGTCGGAATTGATGAAACGGGAGCCTGACTCAATTGCTTTGGCCTATTCGCTGATGCTTACACTTATCGGTACTCCGGTGGTGTATTACGGCGATGAGTTTGGCAAGCTGAACGATGAATCGTACTACAAAGAAACCATCAAGCTTACCGGCAAAGACGACACCCGCTTTTTGGTGAGAGGAAAAATAGACTGGCAGAAGCTGGAAACCGTATTAAAGGATAAAGAAAGCTATTACGCATCGGTTTACAATTTACTGAAGCCAATGATTAACATCCGGAAGCAACAGGTTGCCTTTGGCAGGGGAACTACCCGATTTATCGACCTGAACAACCCCGCTTTACTGGCTTATTACCGAATCTTTAATGGCAAAAAACTGTTGGTAATCAACAACCTCAGCTATCATCAACAGACCGTTTCGCCTGAGGATGAACTTTCCCATGCTACAATCTTATTTTCCAACAAAGCAACCGTAAACAAAACTTCGGTGGTGTTGGATTCAAGAGGGTTTATTTGGATGGTTACTTAATTGTAGCACTTAGCTCACGGTTGCAAACCGTAACTTGAGTTTGGATTTAACTAGATAAAAAAATCAGGACAAATGCTCACGGTTGCAAACCGTGAGCAGAAGGTAAATAGATAAAAACTAATTCTGCTTACTCAATTGTAGCACTTAGCTCACGGTTTGCAACCGTGAGCAGAAAGTAAATGGAC
>WGDP01000002.1 GCA_015493215.1 Bacteroidales bacterium
GGGTGGCCCCCAAAGTATGGTTAGCCAGTTTTGGAGCTATCGCTGGAACTTTCAAATGATGGCTGCCAACGGTTATATTATTGTTGCTCCCAACCGCAGAGGCCTCCCGGGGTTTGGTACTAAATGGAACGAACAAATTAGTGGTGACTACGGCGGACAAAACATGAAAGATTACTTCTCGGCCATCGACTCGCTTAAAAAAGAACCTTTTATTGATGAAAACAGGCTTGGCGCTGTGGGTGCCTCCTATGGCGGGTTTTCCATTTATTGGATTGCAGGCCATCATAATGGACGTTTTAAAGCTTTTATTGCCCACGACGGAATATTTAATTTGGAACAGCAATATGTTGAAACTGATGAGCTTTGGTTTGCCAACTGGGATTTGGGTGGTCCGTTCTGGGAAAAAAATAATAAAATTGCACAGCGCAGTTATGCTAATTCGCCCCATAAATTCGTTGATAAGTGGGATACTCCCATTATGGTTATCCATAGCGCAAAGGATTACCGGATATTGGATTCACAGGGATTTGCCGCCTTTGATGCCGCTATTATAAAAGGTGTTCCGGCAAAAATGCTTTGGTTTCCAAACGAAAACCATTGGATATTACATCCGCAAAACGGTATTCTTTGGCAAAGAGAATTTTTTAACTGGCTTGATAAATGGCTTAAATAAACATTGATTATGAAGGGTAAAACCTCCGCATTTATTTTTATTGTTTTTTTATTTTCCGGCAACATCCTTTTTGCAAACAGTGCAGATACTACGTCTGTAAAAAGCGACAGTATTAAAAATCTGACCTTTAACGGACTTTTTTATACCGGGTTAAACCAAATAGGGTTTGTAAACTGGGCTGCCGGTGGCGAAACATCTCTTTCAGGGAAAGTAGGCGCCGACTATTCAATCAGCTACAAAAAAAATAAATTCCGATTTCATCATCAGGCACGACTTGCGTACGGTTTGGTTGGGTACATGGATAAACGGGTTGAAAAAACCGACGATAAAATTGATTTGCTCATGGCTTTCGGGCGGACAATGAATGACAAATGGACCTTAACAGGCCTCATTACATTTAAAAGTCAGTTTGCGCCGGGATACAAATATCCTGATGATTCCACGCTTATCTCAGCTTTTATGGCCCCCGGCTATTTAACCCTTTCGTTGGGAATAAATTACAATCCTGTTAAAGATTTCCAGATTTTCATTAGTCCTGTTTCAGGTAAATTTATTTTTGTCGAAAATCAGGAGTTGGCTGACAAAGGCGCATTTGGTGTTACCAAAGCAATAACCGATTCTGCCGGTAATATTCTCGTTCACGGTAAAAATGTTAAAGGCGAATTGGGGCTTAACCTTGTTACTTCATGGAAGTATAACCTGATGAAAAATATCAACCTCAACAGTTCGCTGAACCTGCACAATAACTATATCGACCCAAACAAACGTAATCGCTGGAACATTGACGTGGATTGGGATAACCGGTTTATCTTTACCATTAACAAACTTTTTTCAACGGTGCTTTACTTTCACCTTAAGTACGATGATGAGTCAAAAACAACAAAATATGCTGTAAACAGCGAAGGAAAAAAAGTTGTCGTCTCAAGCAAACCCATGGTTCAAATAAAAGAATCGCTGGGTTTGAGTATTACATTAAAAATTTAGTATCTTTATTCGTTCATTTAAAATAAATAAAACCGCAACTTAAACTTTAAATTATGAAAATAACCATTGTAGGAACCGGCTATGTAGGCCTTGTTACCGGAGCATGCTTCTCGGAAGTGGGCATCGATGTTACCTGTGTTGATATCGATGAGAAAAAAATAGAGAACCTCAACAAAGGCATTCTTCCCATTTGGGAACCAGGCCTTGAGGATTTGGTAAAAAGAAACACTGAAAATGGCAGATTGCACTTTAGTACTAAATTGTCGGAGTCGCTTGATGAAGTAAACATCGTTTTTGGCGCTGTTGGCACTCCTCCGGATGAAGACGGAAGCGCTGATTTACAATATGTATTGGAGGTTGCCCGTGAAGTTGGCCGCCATATTAACGATTATGTAATCATGGTTACAAAAAGTACTGTTCCCGTGGGAACGGCTGAAAAAGTAAGAGCAGCTTTACAGGAAGAACTTGACAAAAGAGGTGCTGATATTAACTTTGATGTGGCTTCCAACCCTGAATTTCTTAAAGAAGGTGCTGCCGTTAACGATTTTCTGAAACCTGACAGAATTGTGGTTGGAACCGATTCCGACCGTGCTAAAAAACTCATGGAAAAACTTTACAAGCCCTTTACCATGAACGGACATCCGGTTATATTTATGGACATTGTCTCCTCCGAGATGACCAAATATGCCGCCAACTCTATGCTGGCTACCAAAATCAGCTTTATGAACGACATTGCCAACCTTTGCGAAATTGTTGGTGCCGATGTTAACGCAGTACGAAAAGGGATTGGCAGCGACAGAAGAATAGGCCCCTATTTTATTTATCCCGGAACCGGTTACGGAGGCTCTTGTTTCCCGAAAGATGTTAAAGCACTGGTAAAAACCGCCGAACAGCATGGTTACGACATGGCTGTATTAAAAGCAGTTGAAGACGTTAACCAACGTCAAAAATCGGTTTTGTTTGCCAAAGCTAAGACCTATTTTAAAGGAAACCTGAAAGGAAAAACTTTTGGCCTTTGGGGACTTGCCTTTAAACCTCAAACCGATGATATGCGTGAAGCCCCATCATTGGTAATCATCGAAAAACTACTTGCCGAAGGCGCCAAAGTTAAAGCCTACGATCCGGTTGCCATGGAGGAAACGAAAAGAATACTCGGCGACAAAATTGAATACGCCAAAGATAAGTACGACGCCATCCTTGATGTGGATGCTCTGTTTGTTGTTACCGAATGGCCGGAATTTAAAGTGCTTAATTTTAAGGTGATTAAAAAGCTCTTAAACGAAAATGTAATCTTCGATGGGCGTAATATTTACGATGTTGAAGAGGTGAAAAACAACGGCTTTAAATATTTCGGAATTGGTGTTGGCGACAAACTTTAAAAAATAAAATTATGAAACGTATTTTGGTTACAGGTGGTGCCGGTTTTGTCGGCTCCCACCTTTGCGAACGGCTTTTAAAAGAGGGAAATGAAGTAATTTCGCTTGATAACTACTTCACCGGAAACAAAAGAAACATTGTTCATTTAATGGACAATCACTATTTTGAGGTGGTTAGGCACGATGTTACGCAACCCTTTTTTATTGAAGTGGACGAAATTTTTAACCTTGCCTGTCCGGCATCGCCCATACATTACCAGTACAATCCCATTAAAACGGTTAAAACATCCGTAATGGGCGCTGTTAATATGCTGGGGCTGGCAAAACGTGTTAATGCCAAAATACTGCAAGCCTCTACCAGTGAAGTTTATGGTGACCCGAAAGTGCATCCGCAAACCGAAGATTACTGGGGGCATGTCAACCCCATTGGAATCAGATCGTGTTACGACGAAGGAAAACGGGTTGCCGAAACGCTGTTTATGAGTTATCACGAGCAAAACAATGTGAAGATTAAAATTATCAGAATCTTTAATACATATGGCCCCCGGATGCATCCCAACGATGGCAGAGTGGTTTCAAATTTTATTGTGCAGGCTCTAAAGGGTGAAAACATAACTGTTTATGGAGAAGGAAATCAAACCCGTAGCTTTCAGTATGTTGACGACCTGATTAATGGAATGTTGGCCATGATGGCAACGGGTGACGATTTTCTCGGGCCTGTTAATGTGGGTAATCCCGGCGAGTTTACCATTCTCGAACTGGCTCAAAAGGTTATCGACTTAACCGGTAGCAAATCGAAAATTATTTTCCAGCCTTTGCCAAAAGATGATCCCATGCAGCGTAAACCCGACATCACTCTCGCTAAAGAAAAACTTAACTGGGAACCCGTTATCAAACTCGAAGAAGGGCTTGCCAAAACAATAACCTATTTTGATAACCTGCTTAAAGAAGGATGAAAAACATTTTAATTACCGGAAGTAACGGACAGCTGGGGTCTGAAATAAAAGACCGCTCAGCGAATTACCCTCAGTTTAACTTCTTTTTTACTGATATTGATGAGCTTGATTTGACCGACCGGGAAGCTGTAATGCATTTTTTTAAACAGAACAACATTAACGCCTGCATTAACTGTGCTGCATACACCGCAGTTGATAAGGCTGAAGACGACCGGGAGCTTGCTCTTTTGGTAAACTCAGAGGCTGTTAAAATTTTAAGTCAGGTGTGTTCGGAACACGATGCTTTTTTGGTTCATATTTCAACCGATTATGTTTTTGACGGACGAAATTATAAACCCTATAACGAAACGGATCCGCCCTCTCCCGATTCATATTACGGACTGACCAAATTAAAAGGCGAAGAGGCTGTTTTTGCTTTTTGTAACAAAGCGGTTATCGTGCGTACTTCATGGCTTTACTCGGCCTATGGCAACAATTTTGTTAAAACAATGATTCGTCTTGGCCGCGAAAAAGAGGCCATTGGTGTGGTGGCCGACCAGGTGGGTACACCAACCTATGCCGGTGATTTGGCCCGTGCCTTGCTTGAAATAATCTCGAAATATGATGGTGCTGTGGTAAATGAAATTTATCATTTTAGTAACGAAGGTGCCATTAGCTGGTACGACTTTGCCAAAACCATTATGCAGGAAGCCAACCTCAACTGCAAGGTAAACCCCATCGAGTCGAAAGACTTCCAGGCTAAGGCAAATCGGCCGTTTTACAGTGTTTTGAACAAAGCAAAAATAAAAAACGACTTTAAGATAGAAATTCCCTATTGGTTGGATAGTTTAAAATATGTAATTAAAAAGCTTACTCCATAAAAAGACAAGAAATTATGAATGCTTCAATCGACCCTAAAATAGTAGAAAAAGCCAAAGTTTGGCTTGATGGTAATTACGATAGCGAAACAAAAAATGCCATTAAAGAGATGATGGATAACAATCCGGATGAGCTTGTTGAATCGTTTTATCAGGATTTGGAATTTGGCACCGGAGGGTTACGTGGCATTATGGGTGTGGGTTCAAACAGAATGAACAAATACACCGTTGGCAGTGCAACACAGGGATTTGCCAACTACCTTAAAAACAATTTTCCCCATAAGCAACAAATATCGGTAGCCATTGCGCACGATTCCAGAAACAACAGCCGCTATTTTGCCGAAATTACCGCCGATGTGTTTTCGGCCAACGGCATAAAAGTATATCTGTTTGAAGATTTACGTCCAACGCCCGAGCTATCGTTTGCCATTCGCGAGCTACATTGTCAGGGAGGAATTGTTATCACTGCTTCGCACAATCCCAAAGAATACAACGGCTACAAAGCCTATTGGGATGATGGCGGCCAACTTATCAGCCCGCACGACAAAAATGTAATTGCCGAAGTAAATAAAATCAACTCCATTGATGATGTAAAGTTTGAAGGCAATAAAGCGTTGATTGAAATAATAGGCAAGGAGATTGATGACATCTATCTAAAAAAAATTAAGGCGCTCTCGTTGTCACCGGAGGTTATTCAGCGGCAAAAAGACTTAAAGATTGTTTACACACCGTTGCATGGTACGGGCATTACCTTGGTTCCGCAGTCGCTTAAAAACTTTGGCTTCAACCAGGTTCATATTGTTCCCGAACAGGCAGTGGCCGATGGAAATTTCCCCACGGTAAAATCGCCAAACCCCGAAGAGCCGGCAGCTTTGGAAATCGCTATCCGCCAGGCCAAAGAAATTAATGCCGACCTTGTTTTGGCCACCGACCCCGATGCCGATCGTGTTGGTATTGCCATTCGCAATGGCGACGACTTTTTGTTGATGAACGGCAATCAAACAGCCACACTCCTCGTCTATTATCTGCTTACCAAATGGAAAGAAAACGGCAAACTAACTGGAAACGAATTTATTGTAAAAACCATTGTAACCACTGAGTTGCTGGCCGATATGGCTCGTAAGAATGAGGTTGAGTATTTCGATGTCCTTACAGGTTTTAAATACATTGCCGACATTATCAAACACTTTGAAGGGCAGAAAACCTTTATCGGTGGGGGAGAAGAGAGCTATGGGTATCTCGTGGGTGATTTTGTTAGAGATAAAGATGCTGTTATTGCCTGTTCAATGATTGCTGAAGCTTTTGCCTGGGTAACTGATCAGGGCAAGGGAATGATGGAGTTGTTAAAGGATATTTACCGCGAATATGGTTTTTACAAAGAAAAACTGGTTTCGGTGGTAAGAAAGGGAAAATCGGGTGCCGAAGAAATTCAGCAAATGATGGCCGACTTCAGAGCAAACCCACCCAAGTCGCTGGCCGGTTCGGAAGTTGTTACCATAAAGGATTATCAAAGTTCCGTTTCCAAAAATCTTGTTACCGGCGAAGAGATTGCCATTGATCTTCCAAAATCAAATGTTTTGCAGTTCTTTACAAAGGATGGTAGTAAAGTCAGTGTACGTCCTTCGGGAACCGAACCTAAAATTAAGTTCTATTTTGGCGTCAAAGAAGAATTGGAAAGCAAAGAGGCTTTTGATGCCGTTAGCATTGCCCTTGACAACAAAATAGAAAATATTATGAAGGATTTGGGATTGTGATATAGGCTTTCAGGTTACAAACCTGAAAGAGCATCGGGGGGTAATGCCTACGCAGGCTCGTTCGGGTTTGAAACCCGAATGAGAAATAACAAATGTATTTAGTTGATATTTTTCTTTCAGATTGCAAATCTGAAAGAGCGTTGCGGGGAGCGTTGCGGGAGAAGGATTTGGGTTTGCTAATTTAAGCTCGTTCGGGTTTGTAACCCGAATGAGAAATACAAATAATTAGATTCTTGATGTAACCTACGTACGCTCGTTCGGGTTTGTAACCCGAATGACAAATACAAATAATGACAAATACAAATAATTAGATTCTTAAAACACATATCAAAACTAGCAAAACAATGGGAATTAAAACCAAAATAGCTGATGGCTACATGTATTTTTTAACCATGACAGTTGTTAACTGGATTGATATATTTACCCGTCCGGTTTACAAACATATTATTGTTGATTCTCTGCAATATAATATTGATAAAAAGGGCCTTGTTGTTTCGGGTTGGTGTTTAATGAGCAATCATATTCACTTGCTTGCCAAAGCAGATGAAGGATTTCATCTATCGGATATAATTCGTGATTTTAAAAAGTTTACAAGTAAAGCAATTATTAAAGAAATACAGGAGAATGGCCGCGAAAGTCGTAAAAGATGGCTTCTGAGTGAGTTTTCTGCTGCCGGTAAAATGTTAAAGAAACCACAGCAATTTAAATTTTGGCAGAGCGGCAGTGAGGCAAAAGAAATTCAAACGCGGCAGTTTTTGGAACAAAAGTTAAGTTACATTCATAACAATCCGGTAAAGGCCGAAATAGTTGCCGAACCTCATGAATACCTTTATAGCTCAGCAATAGATTATTCAGGTGGAAATGGATTGATTGATGTGGTTTTAGTATGAGGTTTTTCTTTCAGATTGCAAATCTGAAAGAGCATCGGGTTATTTCTTTCAGGTTACAAACCTGAAAGAGCATCGGGGTATGAGGTTTTTCCCTACGCAGGCTCGTTCGGGTTTGTAACCCGAATGAGGAGAATATTGAATAGATATAGATTGATGTAGTTAATAATTGATATTTTCTTTCAGGTTACCCGCCTGCCTGCCTGCCTGCCTGCCGCAGGCAAGCCGGACGGGCAGGCAAACCTGAAAGAGCTTTAAAAAATAAAAAACATGACAAACATTCCGGAAGACATAACTTTAACAAAGCCCGTTTTAGAGACGGTAGCCATAGCACAAGAGTTTTGTGCCTATCTCGAAACCTGCGAAGCAAACTCATCCAAGGGTATCATGGAGTTTTTGCACAGGATACTTCCCTTGCTTTATTTAAAAGGAACCTTTTTGCCAAAAGTTGATGTGGAATATCCTGAAGCCAACGAACGGTTTGTAACTCAGGAGCAGTGGGAAAACATCTTTATCATGTTGCGCGACAAGTTTGGAAGGGATGATGAATATTGGATAATCAATACCGACCTGCTTAACGAAAATGAGCCGGTAAAAGCAAGTATGGCCGAAAATATTGCCGATATTTATCAGGACATGAAAGACTTTGTGTTGCTTTTTAAGAAAAACACACACGCCAGCCGGCAAAATGCTGCCGCTGAGTGCAGGTCGCTGTTTCAAACCCATTGGGGATTTCGTATAGGTAATCTCATACCTAAAATACACTACGTTTTGTACGAAAATGCCGGCGATCCGCCTCCCTTTGAACAAACGCTGGATTATCTTTAAATCAAACACGGACGAGCTGTGGCGGGCAGGGTAGCTCAAAATTGAAACGCTGGCATGCATTGCATAAACTTTACTATCTTTGTGTCAGGGTGTTTAAGCTAAAACCATATAATCTGCTGTTTCTGTTGCTGATATCAGGCATCAGCATAAGTTGCCTGAAATCAAAAAAACCGGGTATCCCGGAACCTGTCAGAAAGGTTATTGAGTTATCAGGTTTGAACAAAGCTGAATTTTTAACACCCATGGTTTCATACGAGGCAGTAAAAGATTCACTGAAACTTAAAGCACTTTACTACCTCATTGCCAACATGGGCGGACATTACGAAATAACCTGGCAAATACAGGATTCTGCCGGTAAAGCCTACCCTTTTCCAATAAATGATTATCCTGATTATCAAACACTGAAAAAACATCTCAGGTTGCTCCAAGAGAAGGTTGGCGAATTAAAAGTTGTCCACGATTCCATATTTCTTGATGTAAATACGGTAAAAGCCAATCTGCTTACTCAAAATATCGATACGGCTTTCAGGTACTGGCAACATCCTGTTTATAAGCAGCATATATATTCGTTTGACGATTTTTGCAATTTCATTCTTCCCTATCGTGTGGCCAACGAAAAAGCCGAACCCTTTCGAAGTTATCTGATGGCTAAATATGGTGAAAGCGTTTTCAGTGTATTTGATGATACGAAAATCGATTTGATTTCGCTCGTCGGAAGAATCCATCAGGTGGTTACCGAAGATGTTAGCTACGACAAACGCTACGAGTTGCATTATAATTATCCAACTCTTTCTGAAATTGCAAATACTCACCGCGGTAATTTTCGTGACATTGCCATTTATGAGGTAAAAGCATTTAGAAGTTTTGGCGTAGCCGCTGCCATGGATTATTGTCCCTGGTTTGCCGATAGTTCGGATGGCTATTTTTGGCCAGTGGTATTGATGCCTGATCACCGGTTTATTCCGGTTTTCTATACCGGCGTATCAGCTGACAACTTAACAACTCCCGGGAAATTACCCAAAGTCTATCGCCGAAAATACAGTGACGACTCCACTTCACTTTTCAGAATAAAAAAAATAAAAGAGCATACGCCGGCTTTCCTCGGACAATTTAACTACGATGATGTTACCGACGATTATGTTCCAACAGCCGATGTTTCGGTACATCTTACCGATACGGCTCGTTATGCTTACCTTGCAGTTTTTAACAATGGCCGTTGGCATCCCGTGCAGTGGAGTTTGGCAGACAATAAAACCAAAACTAAATTTGTAAAAATGGGGGTTGATATTGTTTATTTGCCCATGATTGTCAGAAAAGAAAAAACCATGGCTGCAGGGTTGCCTTTTTTGTTGCAAAAGGACGGAAGTACAACAATATTAAAGGGTAAAACAGATAAAAAGCGCGTTCAGACCAACCTGATAGAAACAGCAATCCGACAGGCACTACGCCCACATCAAAAGTATTTTTTATATCAATGGAAAAACGGTGGTTGGGAGGTTGCCCGTTTGTTAACTGCCAATTCCAAAGGCAATATTTCAGTTGTTTTAAAGCCGCAAGTATTTTACATTCTTTCAAAGGAAAACAGGGCTGACCGGTTTGGTGATGAAAGGCCGTTTATAATCAAAAACGGAAAAGTAGTTTTTTATTAAGTTTACCTTTTTAGCTCCGGAGTAAGTGCTATTCTAACGTTGTCTTTATACACCACCACAAAAGCGTCAAAAACACCTTTGTTTCTAATTACATTGCTATACTGCAAGGCATCGCGGTAATTTCTAAAGTAGCCGATGGAGTAGCGATAAACACCATTTTGATAATTTTCGTGAACATCGTCAGTAATGCCGTATTGATGCTTAAACAGGTTGATGTCGGGTAGTCTTGTCCGTTTGGCAAGTATCTGAACCCGGTAAACAATGCCTTTGACGGAATGGCTATCTGCAACAGGCTTGGCAGCAGTTTTGGGCTTAACAGGTACAGCAACGGGGCCGTAACTTCTGCTTGCTGAAGAGGAGTATTTGGGTGTTTTTTTTGTGTAACTATACGACGAAACCGGTTTAAGCGGTTGCGAAGGAGTTTTGTTGCATCCGCATTTGTCAACCACCTTTTGTTTAAACTTGTAGTTGATGTAATACGACACGCCAATGGAAGTGATAAAGGATTGATCGAAAGCAAATCCGTCTTTCCAAACATCCTGATAATCATTTAACACTGTTCGCAGGTTTCCTTCCAGGTTAATCGACCAGTTTTTTGCCACCTTTAAATTAACGCCCACTCCGATGGGGACAACCAGCCCTGAGCTTTTATATTTAACGCCTCCATATGAAAGGCCGCTTTTATAAACAAACCCTGTGTCGTAGTCGTTTAAAGTGGTGTTCCAAAAGCTGAAACCCAATCCCAAAGTGGCATAAACCGAAAAAATCCGGTTATCCTCAAATCCCCAAAACAAATTGTTGAAATCGATGTAAGTGTTGGCGTTGATGTCAAAATTGCTTCCGGTTAAGCCAAAGTTAACAGGTTGCCCTAAACCATTCACGGTTTTGCTGCTCTTAATGCCGGAATATTGAAGGCTCATTCCAATACCAAATGCAGGTGATATCATTTTGCGTCCTGAAATACCGGTTGAAAACCCCAGCTGCCCTTTAAATTTTTGAAAATAACTACTGTTGGAAGCGTCGCCATAAAACTGCGAGTAACCCATGTTAAAACTTGTTACCCAGTTATCCTGAAACTGAAAAGCATCGTTATTCAGCTTTTGTGAATAACCCTCAACCCAAAACAGCAACGAAAACAAAAGCAGGCTGAGTTTTATCACGCGAGTGCACCGATATTTATTTTTTCTTAATATCATGCTCCTCTTCTTGGCAAAACTTTGTAATGTAATCGTGGGCGGGGCCGAACCCCATTTCCAGCGCTTTTTTCCAGTCGTGGCAGGCACCGTTTAAATCATCCATAAAATATTTTGCCACCCCGCGGTTGTAATAATTCTTTGTCCAGTCGGCATAATCCAGTATGGTTTTTGGCTTCAGCTCCAGGGCTTTATCATAATCACCAATGGCATCGTTGTAAAGGTGCATCTTACTGCGAGCATTTCCGAGGTACGAGTAGATTAGGAAATTTTGAATATCGGGGTTGATGGAAAGTGACTTTACAAAAAGCTCAATGGCAGTGGGATAATCACCCATCTGATATTTTAAAACACCCTGATTGTAATAGCTTAAATAGAGGCTGTCGGTAGAATCGACCACCGGTTTTATGGGGATAAAATATTCTTCGGCATCGCGGATAAACGATTTAAAAACATGAAGCGGCACTTCGTAAAACGACCTGTCGAAAAGTTTGTCCCAATTGTCGGGAGCTGTAAAATAGCTTACCAGATAATCTTTCCTGAACGTTTTAATCAGTTTAAACCGAACCACCTCTTTATCGCCGTTTTTGATTGGGAACACGGCAAATGCCAGATTCCAGTCGTTAACACTTTCGCCATACATGATGCGCTGAACATCGGCAACAATCATATCTTCTTCACGCTTTGGGTCAAAATTTTTGATGGTTCCCCGCGCAAAAGCATTCAGGTTAACAGCATATTTTTTGTTAAACGGAATCTCTTTAGGCAACAGTTTCGACAAAAGTTCGCTGTTAAATACATAATAATCCAACGAAACAAAATCTTTCCAGTTTTCGTGTAAAATGGGGAACTCATAAACGCCGTCGTGATATTTTTTGATAAGTACGTTATACTGAACATCCTTAATCATAATTTTTCGTAATTCCAGCGAAATAAAATTATCCTGGCCAAGCTTACGGTTTGGGTCGGTACTTTTGTTGGTCTTGTCGTCGGTAAAGGGAATCCGGTTTGGTGAAGATACCCATTTGCCGTTGTTTTGCATGGCCCAGCCGGTTGCTTTTGTAATGGACGACTGCACTGGACTTAATATAGAGTAGTTTACCAGCTGATCCTGATCGTCGCAATTATTGTTTTGTTGTGCTGTTAAAACCATAGGAGCAAGCCACACCAACAAAGCAACTAAAAACGTAACAACCTGAAAATCTTTCCTGTTCATAAGCAATGTTTAATTAACCTGTTCTTGGTTTTGATAAATGTACACCATCAAACCAACCGGCGGCATTTATTAACGCAATAAAATTACAACTTTTTTTCACTTATTATAATTTTATTGCACTTTGGAAGCAGTTACTTTTCCACTTTCTGTTAAAACAAATACAGGTTTATGCCTCTAAAACCTTTTTAACGGCTGCAATGGCCCGGCCAATTCCATCGGCATTTTTACCTCCGGCAGTTGCCAGATGAGGTTGCCCGCCGCCACCGCCGTTGATAAATTTAGCTGCTTCGCGAATGATGGTTCCTGCATGTAAGCCGCTTTTAACCAATTCGTCAGAAAGAGCAATTATTAAATTTACTTTTCCTTTTTCTTCAAGAGCCAGCACTACCAATACTTTCTCACCACGACTTCGCAGCTGGTTGGCCAGCTTTTTAGCGCTGTTCACATCCAGGTCAACCTTTGTGCCGATAAAGGCAGCTTCACCAATTTTTTCTGCCTTATCAATAAGGTTGTCGGCAAGTCCGGCACTTTTTTCGGCGAGCAGTTTTTCCATCTCCTTATGAAGTTTTGAATTTTCTTCAATAAGATGGGTTACGGCACCAAGTACGTTGTTGGCATTTTTAAACTGAGCTTTTATCGATTTTAACAGTGCTATTTGTTCGTCCACAAACTTTTCGGCATTTTTTCCTGTTACCGCTTCAATACGGCGAACTCCGGCAGCAATGCCGCTTTCCGAAACAATTTTAAAAAGCCCGATTTGTCCGGTGGCCTTTACATGTGTGCCGCCACAAAGCTCAACCGAATAATCGGGGTCAAAAGTTACCACCCGCACTTTGTCGCCGTACTTTTCGCCAAACAGTGCCATGGCCCCCATTGCTTTGGCTTCGTCGATGGCAATATTTTGCTTGATGATGCCGGGCAGATTTTCCCGAATCTTATTGTTTACAATATCTTCCACCTGTTTTATCTCTTCATCGCTCATTTTTGAAAAATGGGAAAAGTCGAAACGCAACCTGTCGGCTGAAACCAGCGACCCCTTTTGCTCGACATGGGTACCCAAAACTTTACGCAATGCCGCATGCATCAGGTGTGTAGCACTATGGTTGTTGGTTGTTAACAACCGCTTTTCGGCGTTTACCTTTGCCGTGTAAACATCGTTTACGGCTTTTGGCTCTTCGGCAACAAGATGTACAATAAGGTTGTTCTCCTTTTTGGTGTCCACAACATGCAGTGTTTCGTTGCCTGCAACCAGTTCGCCCCTGTCGCCAACCTGTCCGCCCGATTCGGCATAAAACGGTGTTTTGTCAAGTACCACTTCAAAAACAGTTTTCTTTTTTGTGGCTACTTTGCGGTATTTTACAATTTGAGCTTCTGTTTCAAGCGTATCATATCCAACAAATGTTGTTTCGGTATCGGGTAGCAGTTCAATCCAGTCGTCGGTGGTTTTTACGGCTGCCTTTCTTGAACGTTCTTTTTGCTGCTGTAACCCTTTTTCAAAACCGGCCATATCAACACTAACTCCTTTTTCCGATGCCATTAAGTTGGTCAGGTCGATGGGAAATCCAAAGGTGTCAAACAGTTCAAAGGCAAATTCTCCGTCAATTTCCTTAACATTCGGGTTCTCTTTAAAGTAGGCTTCAAACTTTTTAATGCCCTGTGCCAGTGTGCGTAAAAAAGCGGTTTCTTCCTCTTTGATAACCTGCTCAATCAGTGTTTTTTGTGAGTTCAATTCCGGAAAAACATCACCCATCTGCTTTGCTAACAGCGAAACCAGTTTGTAGATAAAGGGTTCGTCAAAGTTTAAAAAAGTATAACCGTAACGTACGGCGCGCCTTAAAATACGGCGGATAACATAACCCGCTCCGTTATTGGACGGTAGCTGGCCGTCGGCAATGGCAAAGGTGATGGCTCGCAGGTGATCGGCAACGACGCGCAGGGCAATATCTCTTGCTTCGTTTTTGCCGTAGGTTACACCGGCCATTTTTGCCACCTCGTTTATAATGGGCACAAAAATATCGGTATCATAATTCGATTTGACCCCTTGCATTACCATCGACAATCGCTCGAACCCCATACCCGTATCAATATGCCTGGCGGGTAAGGCTTCAAGGCTGCCGTTGGCAAGCCGGTTAAACTCAATAAATACCAGGTTCCATATTTCGATTACTTCGGGATGATCTTTGTTTACCAGTTCTTTTCCCGGCAACGTTTTCTTTTCCTCGGCTGAACGGATGTCGATATGAATTTCGGAACAGGGGCCACAGGGTCCCGATTCACCCATCTCCCAAAAATTATCTTTTTTTGAACCGTATAAAATCCGCTCCTCCGGAATCAAGGCTTTCCAATAATTATAGGCCTCCATATCGGCTTCCATTCCATCCGCCTTATCCCCACCAAATACGGTAACATAAAGACTTTCTTTGTCGATGCCATAAACTTCGGTAAGCAGTTCCCATGCCCAGGCAATGGCTTCTTTTTTAAAATAATCGCCAAAAGACCAGTTGCCCAGCATTTCAAACATGGTGTGATGATAGGTGTCGCGGCCAACCTCCTCCAAATCGTTGTGCTTGCCCGAAACCCGCAGACATTTTTGAGTATCGGCGGCACGCAGAAATTCAGGTTTGGTGTTGCCCAAAAAAATATCTTTAAACTGGTTCATCCCCGCATTGGTAAACATTAGGGTGGGGTCGCCTTTTACCACCATGGGAGCCGAAGGAACAATTTGATGTGCTTTGCTTTTAAAAAAATCCAAAAAAACTTTTCGTACTTGAGATGAGTTCATTATAACTTATTAACTTTTGATTTTTAACATCTTAAAATATTTGAGCTGCAAATTTACTCGAAATTATTAATTTTGCATCCTTTATGGCAAGAACTAAATACATATTCAATCCCACAACGCAAACTTACGAGCCGTTGAAACGCAGCACACCGCAGCGTTTTTTCAGGGGATTTTTGTTTTTGACAGGTTCCATGGCTATTGCAGTGTTGATTTTTGTGTTTTCGTTTACCTTTTTCGATTCGCCCAAAGAGAAAATAATGGAGCGAGAGTTGGCACAATATAAATTGCAGTTTAAAATTATGAACGACAGGCTCGATAAGATGCAGTCGATGCTCAACGAGCTTGCCAATAAGGACGACAACATTTACAGGGTTATTTTTGAAGCCGAGCCAATCCCGAAATCGATACGGCAGGCAGGTTTTGGCGGTGCCAACAGGTATGCCAAACTGGAAGGGTACGAAAATTCGGCACTGCTAAAACAGACCGCAAAAAAGCTGGATAAAATTGCCAGCCAAATTTATGTGCAATCCAAATCGTTTGACGATGTGTATAAACTTGCCCGCAAAAAGGAAAAGATGCTTAAAAGTATTCCTGCTATTCAGCCGGTAAAGATAAAAGACCTTAAGCGAATTTCATCCTACTTTGGTTACCGAATCGACCCTATATATAAGGTGAGGAAATTTCATTCGGGTATCGACTTTTCATCAAACCTGGGTGCTCCCGTGTTTGCCACCGGCGACGGGGTGGTAATCAGAATTCGTCACTCAAACCGTGGTTATGGAAATACCATCGAAATTGATCACGGTTACGGCTATAAAACTTTTTATGCCCACTTAAGTAAAATATTGGTTAAAAGAGGCCAAAAAGTAAAACGCGGAAGCACCATCGGGCTTATTGGAAACACCGGAAAATCAACTGCTCCCCATTTGCATTACGAGATTCTTAAAAACAACCGAAAAATAAATCCTATCTATTACTTTTTTAACGACCTTAGTCCGGCACAATTTGATGAGATGCTGATGCTTTCAAAAATTCCTAACCAATCGTTAGATTAACCTGTTATGTTGAAAACGGAAAAAGAATTTTTTAAAACAGGGGAGGTTGCCGAAATATTTAAGGTTAGCCCTTCTACAATAAGGTATTGGGAGCGTGAGTTTAACATGATTAAGCCTGTAAAAACGCAAAACGGCCGGCGAAGGTTTTCGCAGAAGGACATCGATAAAATCCGACTTATTCATTACCTTATTAAGGAGCGTGGCATGACCATCGAAGGGGTTCACCAGTATATTAAAAATAAAAAGAAGGTGGGCGATTTTGAAAAACTGGAAGTGATTAACACCTTAAAAAGAACCAAAGAGTTTTTAATTGAGGTAAAAAAAATGCTTGATAAAAACCATCACGATTAGCAAGCAGGTAACTTGTTTTTATCTATTTTTATCACCGTTTCAAAATCGGAAAAAACTATGAAAAGATTATTTGTGATTGTTGGTATTATTTTTCTTTTTGGAATTACTGCTTACGGCCAGGAAAACATGACTCCGGCACAAAGTCGTAAAAAGCAACTTACCAATTTGCTCGACTATCGTTTTAAAGGAGGTACCTATACCTTTGAAAAGGTGTTTAATACTACGGTAACCTATCCCGATGTTGCCCGGACAAATTGTATTCAGGGTATTATTATTGCCAGTTTTAATGTTACCTGCGACGGAAAGCTTGGTTTTGTTACCATAAAAAACCCGTTGCATTACGGAATTGATAATGAGGTAAAAAAGTTTTTTGTCAGTACCAACGGCCAGTGGAATAAATGCCACGATAAAAAGTATGAGCACTTTGAAATTCCCATCCGGTTTAAACTGGCCGGAACCAAAACCAATTCAGAGGAAGGGCTGTTTGTTTTTGAAGGAAAAAATCCGGGGTATGTGTGCAACGGCGAAGATTACTATTTGGCAAAAGCTAAAAAATACCTCGACAAAAAAAAGCCTAAAAAAGCAATAACCAACCTTGATATTTTAATTCGTCTTGACCCGTACAATCAAAAATATTTTGATATGAAAGAGCAGGCCATTAAAATGATGGGAAAAAAGCATAAAAAGAAAAGTAAGAAATAGCCTGCATGTTTGAATTTCTAAATAACCTTGACGTTAATATATTACTATGGATAAACGGCCACTTTTCACCGATCTTTGATCAAATAATGCTGTTTGCAAGTGGTAAATTTACATGGATACCCCTTTATCTGTTTATCGTTTTTTTGATGGTAAAAAAATACAAACTTAAAGCACTAATTGTTTTGGTGTTTGTTGCCCTTACCGTAACCCTTACCGATCAAACTTCGGTGCATCTGTTTAAAAATGTTTTTCTACGGCTTAGGCCGTGTCATCAACCCGGTGTTATGGAACAATTGCGCATGATAAAAGGTTGTGGCGGGCAATACGGCTTTGTGTCGTCGCACGCGGCAAACAGCTTTGGCATTGTGGCTTTTGTGGGCTTTCTGTTTAAAAAAAAGTGGATTACTTATATGATGATTGTGTGGGGTTTGATAGTTATTTACAGCAGGGTTTATTTGGGTGTTCACTATCCGTTTGATGTGTTGGGCGGCAGTATTTTAGGTGTTGTTGCGGGGATGTTTACCGCATGGCTGTTTTTTAAAACCGATGAGGCTTTTTTAGCAAAGAGGTTTTAATATTGCTTTCTGTCGCTATCCTATGACTGTTATCCCGACCGCTTGCCCGACTTTGTGATTCAGGCGGGCCTGCCGAAGCACGTTCGGACGGGCAATCCGGATGACATAGAACCCAACCTCAACCTGCCCCTCCGGCAAAATTCCAATAAACAAAACACAAATTCCAAACATCCAAACTTTCAAACCTTAAACTATCTACCAAAGCTCATAAGCTCGTCCGGATTTGCAATCCGGATGACAAAGAACCCAACCTCAGTCAAACCCCCGGAGCCGTTACCCGTAAGATGCCGGAGGCTTGACTTGTTGTGCTCCCATGAAACACCCTGCATTTTCCGTATTCCCAATATCAGCACTTGTCTGTTCTTTACATACGCACAATCCCGAAGGGATTTAACATGAATAGCCCTGTACGAAGTGCAAGGAAAAGGTAAAAAACAAATAATAACCCTGAAGGGGTTAAACAAAACTTATTGAACCCCTTCGGGGTTCTTTTGATGCACTGTCATCATAACCACCGGTTTCACCGATGGTTATTCATGTTAAACCACTTCGTGGTTTGGTATTGCA
>WGDP01000003.1 GCA_015493215.1 Bacteroidales bacterium
ACTGCAAATCCGTCGGCACCAACGTAAACCATTCCCATGGCTTCGTTGCCAAGAATTTTAATATCGTTGCGGGGTGCCGGTTGTGAGTATCCTTTTTCAACCATTTGCAAGGCTGTTTTCTTGGCATAAGCCAACTGATGTTTACGGCTTATAATTACTTCATCCTGCCCGGGACGCAAATATCCCAGGTCGAATGCTTCGTAAGCCGAGGTAGAAACTTTTGCCTGGCCGATACTCAGGTAGCGGTTTAAGAAAGCGTTGGTACGGATATCGCCTTGTTTAAGCTCATCGCCCAAACGGAGGGCAAACTCCTTGGTACCACCGCCGCCGGGAATCAGACCGACACCAAATTCAACCAGTCCCATGTAGGTTTCGGCGTGGGCTATCACCTTGTCGCTGTGCATACAAACTTCGCAACCGCCACCCAGTGCCATACCGTGAGGCGCTGCAATTACAGGTACCGAAGAGTAGCGTAAACGCATGGTGGTTTTCTGGAACCACTGTACAGCCATATCAAGCTCTTCCCACTCCTGCTCCACTGCCAGCATATAAATCATCCCCACGTTGGCTCCTGCCGAGAAATGTTCTCCTTCGTTGGAAATGATAACTGCTTTGTAATCGGCTTCGGCCATGTCCATCCCTTTGTTAACACCTTCGAGGACACCCTGCCCGATGGTGTTCATTTTGGTATGGAACTCAATGTTAAGCACGCCGTCGCCAAGGTCGAAAATGGTAACATCATCGTTTTCCCACAACACGTTGGTTGGCCGCAGCACTTCCAGCGAAAGGATATCATCCTGGCCGGGAACTTCAACATATGATTTGCTGTTAAATTCGTAATAGAACTTCTTGCCGTTTTCTACCTTATAAAAAGAGGTGATGCCGGCATCAAGCATATCGTAAATCCATTGAGCAGGTTTTTTGCCGGCCTCTTCCATGGCTTTAACTGTTTCGGGTACATTTACAGCATCCCATATTTCAAACGGACCCAGCTTCCAGCCGAAACCTGCCTGCAAAGCATCGTCAACTTTGTAAATGGCATCGGTAATTTCGGGAATCCGGTTCGATACAAACTGGAACAGGCTGTAAAAGGAGGCTCTGTAAAATTCGCCGGCTTTGCCTTTGTCTGCCATCAGAATGGGCATCCTTTTACGCAGATCGTCAATGCCTTTGGTTTTTTCAAAAACCGAAAATTTTGGTTTGGGGTCTTCTTTATATTCTAAGGTGTTAAAATCGAGGGTAAGGAATTTTTTCTTGCCGTCAACCACCTCTTTTTTATAGAACCCCTGTTTTGTTTTTGAGCCGAGCCATCCGTTATCAAGCATCTTTTGCAGATAATCGGGAATTGTAAAGAGGTCGTTGGACTCATCATTGGTATCGGCTTTAATGTTGTTGGCAACATGCACCAGCGTATCGAGGCCTACCACATCAGCTGTACGGAAGGTGGCTGATTTGGCTCTCCCGATAACGGGGCCGGTAAGTTTATCAATTTCGGTGATGGTGAGGTCGTAATTTTTCACATTATTGAAAAGTTCCATAATGGAAAAGGTACCAATGCGGTTGGCAATAAATGCCGGCGTATCTTTGGCGATAACAGCCGTTTTACCAAGATAACGGGCTGCATAATCGGTAAGAAAATCGATGATAGCCGGATCAGTGGCATGGGTCGGGATGATTTCGAAAAGTTGCAGGTACCGTGGCGGGTTGAAAAAGTGAGTACCGCAAAAATGCTTTTGAAAATCTTGGCTGCGGCCTTCTATCATTTTTTCAACCGAAATACCCGACGTGTTGGTAGTTACCAGCGTTCCGGGTTTACGGAACTTGTCAACCTTTTCAAACACAATTTGTTTGATGTCGAGACGCTCAACCACCACTTCTATTACCCAGTCGCATTCCTTGATTTTTTCAAAGTCATCGTCAAAGTTTCCGGTGGTAATGTGTTTGGCAAAACTTTGTTTATAAATGGGTGATGGTTTTGATTTAAGCGCTGCTTTTAAGGAATTGTTGACAATGCGGTTACGAACTGCCTTGTCGTCTAACGAAAGTCCTTTTGCTTTTTCAGCCTCGGTAAGCTCGCGTGGAACAATGTCCAAGAGCAACACCTGCAAACCGATGTTGGCAAAATGACAGGCAATGCCGGAGCCCATAACTCCGGAGCCAAGAACGGCTACTTTTTTAATTCTGCGTGTCATAATCTTTTGTGTTTGTTAATGTTTATGATTTTTTATTTTCCTGAAATATCTCTATTTCATCGTGTATCTGATCACGTATAATGGAGGATACTTTTACAAAAGCATCCATCTCTTTTTTATTTACTTTTTTTAAGAGCTTTTCATTGAAATTTAAAACTATGGTTTTAGCCTTTTCACGCAGAGAAGCTCCTTTTTCAGTAAGAAATATTCTTACAACTCTTTTATCCTGCTTGTCCGGTTGACGATAAATAAGGCCGTCGGTTTCCATGGTTTTCAGCAGCCGGGTAAGGCTCGATGTACCCATTCCCATCAGGGGTGCAATTTTGGTGGCGGGAACCCCTTCTTTGGTAATCAGGATTAAAACATATCCTATTCCCTGGGTTATTCCATTTTCGGCGGCATATAAATTATACATCCGCATCATCTTAAAAAGCGTTGCACGGATGTGATAATCAACTGTTTCCTCTATGTTCATGGTAAATATATATTATGCATGCATTGCAAATGTACAAAATAATACTATGCATGCACAATATTTTTGTGAAAAAATCACAAATTTATAAAGCGTATAAATTTGGTAGATACAACCGCTCATTTTACTTTTTCCCGACTCTTTTTGTTAATATTGCACAACGGGTTTTGCCACTAATTTTAGATTTAAAAAATAGTTTTCGGAAGTTTAATATATAATAAGGAGTAAAAATATGTTACGGACAAAAGAGCAGTACATTGAGAAATTGAATAAGATGAAGCCCAATATTTATATTGGCGATGAAAAAGTGGGCAGAGACGACCCCAGATTACGTCCCGGCATTAATGTGCTCAGTATTACTTTCGATTTAGCACAAAATCCAAAGTACAAAAAACTGGCCACTGCTAAATCAAACCTTACCGGCTGTGAAGTGAACCGCTGGGCGCATCTTCCGCAGGATCCTTACGATTTAATGGAAAAACAAAAGCTTATTCGCATGGGTGCCCGTCGTGCCGGTGGATGTATTCAGCGTTGTATGGGCCACGATGCCATCAGCGCCCTTTCCATTTATACCAAAGAGGTGGATAAAGACAAAGGAACAAACTATCACGAACGTTTTTTAAACTTTATGAAAGTGTATCAGGAAAACGACCTGGTAGGCTGTTGTGCCCAGACCGACAGCAAAGGTGACCGTTTGAAGCGCCCTTCGGCTCAAGCCGACCCCGATGCGTATGTTCACATTGTTGAAAAACGTGAGGACGGCATTGTTGTGAGCGGCTTTAAAATGTCGGTAACACAAGCTCCTTATGCCGATGAAATTTTTGTAATTCCCACGCGTGCGTTGATGGAAGATGATAAAGACTACGCCGTGGCATTTGTTGTTCCCGGTGACTGGGAAGGTGTTAAGCTGGTTACGCGACCGGTATGGCATCGTCAAAAAGATGATGATAATCCACCTCCCATTTGTAAGACCGGTATTTCTGATTCGGTGGTTGTTTTCGACAATGTATTTGTTCCCAACGAGCGTGTTTTTATGGCCGGAGAGTGGGAATATGGCCGTCGCCTTGCGTTACTTTTTGCCGATTCGCACCGCCATAGCTATTCCGGATGTAAACCGGCAGTTTCCGATATTTTGTGTGGTACTTCGTTACTTGCTGCCGAAGCAAACAACATTACCAAAGTTTCGCATGTTCGCGAAAAACTCACCCAGTTTGCCGGTGCTGCCGAGCTGGCTTTTAGTGCCGGCGTTGCAGCAGCTGTTTTCGGCAAAAAAACCTCAAGTGGCACATTTTTCCCCAATACCATTTATGCCAATGTTGGCCGCAAACTGATGGGAGAACTTATTTATCACGAGTTCAATCTCCTCACCGAAATGGCAGGTGGCATTGCCTCTACCCTTCCTTTTAAAGAGAGCTTTACCATGGATGAGTTAAAAGATCATCTTGATAAATTTATTGTCAGAAACCCGAAAATACCTGCTGATTTATCTTTAAAAATATGGAATCTTGTGGAGATTATGAGTACTTCGGGCATGACCGCCGAGCTGCTTGTGGGCGGTGTTCATGGTGGCGGCTCACCTATTATGGAAGCCATTGCCCTGAGTTTGGAATACGATTTTAAAACACGTGTTAATGTGGCCAAATATCTTGGTGGCATTGATAAAGAGATGGATGACGACGTGGATTTGGAAACCGAACCCTGGATGAATTTGAAATTTAACGAGGATGATAAATAAATTTAATCTCACCGGTAAAGTAGCCATCATCACCGGTTCCTCCAAAGGAATCGGTGAGGCCATTGCACGTATTTTTGCCGAAAACGGTGCTACGGTGGTAATTAGCAGTCGCAAGCAGGAAGCTTGCGATAGGGTTGCTGCAGCTTTTAAAGCTGACGGGTTAAAAGCCATGGCCATTGCCTGCCATGTGGGTAGTGCCGATGACAGGAAAGCCCTGATTGAAAAAACGGTTGCCGAATTGGGGGGAGTTGACATTTTGGTTAACAATGCCGGAACCAATCCGGTTTTCGGACCCATTGAGGAGGCTACCGAAACCGTTTTTGATCAAATTATGAATGTTAATGTAAAAGCCCCCTGGGATTTGTCCAACCTTTGCCTGCCGGTTATGAAAAACAGAGGTGGTGGCAGTATCATCAACATCAGCTCGGTGGAGGGTGAACTTCCCGAAGAGGGGTTGGGCATCTATTCCGTAAGCAAATCGGCGGTAACCATGCTCACCAAAAGTCAGGCGAAAGAGTGGGGAAAACATGGCATTCGTGTCAATGCCATTTGCCCGGGACTGATTAAGACAAAATTCAGCGCTGCACTATGGACCAACGAGCAAATCATGAAACAAATCAAAGAGGCATCTCCCATAGGCCGAATGGGTGAACCGGACGAGATTGCCGGCATTGCGCTACTACTGGCTTCGAGTGCGGGTAGTTTTCTTACCGGCAGCATTATTGTAGCCGACGGCGGGTTTTTGCTGAGATAATCCATATTAGTCGTCCTCCGACTTAAAGTCGGGGGACGACTATCTAAATAGTCATTTCAAGTCTTTTTTTTCGCTTCCTCTTCGCGCAGGATTCGCCTTAATAATTTAACTCCCTGTTTGGGTAGCGTTTTTCTAAATTCAACATAAACCGGCACTTTGTGCGACGACATGTTGTTTTTTGCCCAGGAAATAATTTCATCACCTTTTATTTTCCCTTCAAATTCAGGCTTTAGTACAATAAAGGTTTTAATGACTTCACCTTTTCTGGCATCGGCAACGGGAATTACCGCATTTTCGAGTACAGCAGGATGTTGATTAATCAACGATTCAACCTCTTCGGGAAACACCGAAAATCCTGAAACTTTTATCATTTCCTTATGCCGTCCAAGCCAGTACAGGTAACCATCTTCATCAAATTTACCCACATCTCCGGTATAAACCCAGCCATCAATTAAAGTTTCAGCTGTTTTTTCGGGATTGTTCCAATAGCCTTTCATGCATCCCGGATTACGCAAAACGATTTCCCCCTCTTCGCCTATGGGTAATTCCTTTGTTTTATCGTTAAAATCCATAATCTTAAATTCCTCGTCAAAACTTGGAATTCCCATGCTGCCATATTTTATTTTCTGACGAGGGCAAAACGTGTCCAATGTGTGAGTTTCACTTAAACCGTAAGCTCCCTCTAAAAGGGGGCAGCCATTGGTAAAAGATTCCCATTTCTTTGAAATTTCTTCATCGAGAGCCACAACAAATGAGGTTGTCAGATTGAATTTCAGGCTGCTCAAATCATACTTTTGGGCATCAGGATAGTTCATGATACTTAAGTTCATGGGGACAGCACTATACCATTCGGTAACCTTGTAACGGTCGATGGCCTGCAAAACGCCCAGCGGGGTAAACTGCGTTAACATAATGTTGGTTGCACCCTGCAGAACCGGCCCTATCATGAATAGCATGCCGGCAATATTAAAAAACGGCATCGTGGAAAGCACCCTGCTTTCTGAAGTGATACTCATAATAATATTTGCCGCCGAAGGTTTGTACAAATGGGCAAAATGTGTAAGCATGGCTCCTTTGGGTAACCCTGAAGTTCCTCCTGTATATTCAAACAACGCAATATCGTTATCCATATCAATATCAACAACGGGAACAGGTTCGTTGCTTTGTGTTTTCATAATCTCAACAAAATCCTGAGTACCGGTCATTTTTTGCTTCGGCACCTTCATATAATCAAGCAAAGGGAGGGTAGGTTTTTCGGGTAAATAATCATTAAAGTTGGTGCTTACAATTGACTTGAGCGTGGGCATTTCATCTTTAACATTGTTTACAATGGGCATAAACAAATCCATGGCTACCAAACATTTCATCCCGGCGTTGTTCACCTCATATTTAAGTTCCATTTCTTTAAACAGAGGTGAACAGGGGCATACAATCCCCCCCATTTTCTGTATTCCAAAATGAGCAATTACATATTGCGGACTATTTCCCAGAAACAGCCCCACGCGGTCGCCTTTCTGTAAACCCAATTGAATAAGATAATTGGCAAATTTGTCGGACGACTCATCCAGTTCGCGATAACTTATTTCCCTTCCATAATTTATGATAGCCGGTTTTGCAAGGGTTTTTTCTGCATAAATTCTAAGATATTCAAAAACAGGTTTTTTCCCTTGTGGAAAAATCACTTTTTTTGGCATGTCCTCAGGCCAATGTTTCATCCAAATTTTTTCCATGATGTTATTTGATTTTCTCCTGCTCCATTCGTTTTAATTCCTTCTTCAGAATTTTTCCCGTAGGATTTCGTGGTAAATCGGCAACAAATTCAATAATTTCAGGAATTTTATACTTGGCAATTTTTTCGCTGAGATAAGTTTTGACACCCTCTTCGGTGAGCGCTTCCGGTTCGGTAAGTGTAATAAAAGCTTTTACTTTTTCGCCCAGGGCTTCATCAGGAATACCAATCACGGCAACTTCTTTAATCTGAGGAAGGGCTTCGATGGCCATTTCAACTTCTCTGGGGTAGATATTTTCACCACCACGATTTATCATGTCTTTTTTCCGATCTACAATGTAGATAAAGTCCTCCTCATCCTTATAGGCAATATCACCCGTATGTAGCCATCCGTCTTTTACCGTTTCTTTGGTAGCTTCCGGTTTATTAAAATATTCAAGCATGGTGGCATCTCCTTTTATACATATCTCTCCTTTTTCACCCCGTGGAAGAACCTTATTGTTGTCATCCATTATTTCAAGCTCCTGTTCCGGGATGACTAATCCAATTGACCCTGATTTTCTTTTGCCCAAGGGTGGATTTACAGTTGAAAGACCCGTAACTTCGGTCAGGCCATAACCTTCAATAATTTCAACATTAAACTTATCTCTAAAGCCGTTAATTAGTTCAACAGACAGTGGTGCAGCGCCACAAAAAGCAATTCGAAGTTTTAGTTTTGACTGGTCGATGGTGCTCGAGTCAATGCTATAGTAAACATAATTGTACATGGCAGGAACCCCCATCAAGATGGTAGCGCCATATTTTGTGATTGAAGGCCAAAAGTCAGCAGGTGAAAAGGCTTTCCGAATACTTACTGTTTGTCCGGCAAAAGCGATGGGGTAAGTCCATACGCAAATGGGGTTGGTATGATACATGGGAAGCAGCAACAGCATCACATCGCCCTCCTGAAAAATTCCGATTTTCGACATATCGCGACAAACAGAAAGTTGTCCTTTGTTTGAAATTAAAATTCCTTTGGGTTTTCCCGTGGTTCCAGATGAGTATAAAAGTAAAAACGGGTCGTCGGGTTGTTGTTTGACAAAAGCTTCGGTATCGGGATAATTATCGAGGATTTCAGATAACTTTTCCTGATTTAAATCTACGTTGTGTTCAGTAGATGTCACTACTTCTACAATCTCAGGTTTATGTTTGGCCTCCTGATATCCTTTGGCAAATTCTTCCATAAATTCACTACCAACAAAAACAATTTTTGGTTTGGAATCGTCGAGGAGATAAGCAATTTCAGGGCCTTTTAACATGTAGTTTATGGAGCTGGCAATGGCACCCAGCTTTTGAACACCAAACATGGCATAATAGACTTCGGGGGAGTTCATGATAAGAATAGATACCACATCTCCTTTGCCAACACCTTTTGATTTTAGAAAATTAGCTACTTTATTGGCGCGTTGATTTACCTGTTGATAGGTAATTACTTCGTCGTAAAACAGCACATAGGGCTTGTCCGGAATTTCGTTTGCACGGGCAAGTATCATTTCGGCAACGCTGTCAAATTCGATGCGCTTTTCTTTTAAGAAATCTAGTTCATTTAACGGGACAGGATTCATTCCTCCCGCATTACCTTTATCAGACAAATTAGAATTCATTATACTTTTTTTTAAAAAATTAAATACTATATTTTACTGTTTATTCACACAATTTCAGGCACCTAAAAACATGGCCTGCTGTATAAAAATGCAACAATCACCATTTAAATGCCGAAATTGGGACATGCTTATTATTCACCCATAAACAGGTGCATTGGATTTTCTTTAATGATCGTATTAATTTGATCGTCGGTTACGCCTCTTTGTTTTAAAGCAGGAATAACATTTTGAAACAGATGGGTAGGATACCAGTTTGCAATCAAAGGTAATGCTGGTTCAGGTATAGCCAGCGGACGGCCAAGCCAGGTAATAATAAAATCATGTGATATCATCAATTGATTGGCATATCCCATTTTGATTAACTCGGCAAGCACTTCATAGCGCTGTTCATCCATTGGACAACCGGCCAGACCCTGTAGTCCCATACGGTCCCACGAAACATAAACACCTTGCTTTAATGTTTCAACCTGATAATCAATATCCAGGCTGTCGCACATATGACCTATTTGAATACGCTTGGGATCAGCTCCTGCTTCAATAAGCAACTTAGCCTGTTCGGGGCCCATGGTACCTTCGGTGGTATGAGTAATTATAGGTACGCCGGTTTCCTTTTGAACCCGGGCAGCGGCAATAAACATCTTCTTTTCGTACTCGGTAATCTCTCCTTTACTGGAGCCTACTTTGATAACACCAGCTTTAATGCCTGTATCACGAATTCCTTTCGTGACTTCTGTCAGGAATAACTCATACAACTCATCGCTGATATCGCCAAGCGAACTGCGAAAAGTCCAGTAAGCGAAACCACCTTCTTCTTCGTAATAATAGCCGGTAGAACAAATGATATTCACCCCCGACTTTTCCGAAATTTCTTTATACATTTCCGGTTGCCGGCCTTGGTCAGATGCCGTAGCATCAACATAGGTTTTTACACCAAGTTCTTTTAACTTCAAGAGAGTTTCCACACCATTTTTTACAACAGCATCACGATCCAGCGGCGCAATGGTTTGATCTCCCTCCCAACCGGGATAACCATAACAGATGTGTTCGTGCATGAGCGTTACGCCCAGTTCTTCCGGTGATATTTGTCCCAACACCGTGTTTACTTTTACATTACTCATAATTTCCTCCTTTTTTTTATTTATAATAGAATATGTAAGTGAAATAAGTTCAAAAGAATAAGCATGTCAGATGTAAAAACAGAAAAGCAAAAAAACAACAGCCGGTAATCTTTCTTTTATAATTTGCTTGACTTGTTCAAAAATAACAATAAAATAACAGACAAATACAATATACGCCGATTATTAAGCTTACCAGAGTTAATTTATTATTATTCCAAAAAACATTTTCGAGAGCAAATAAGCATAGTAGCATCTCCTTTCAAGAAGAGATTGATTTTAAAAAAAGAAAAGCTATCAAGCATTCATCTCCTCAAGTATTAACTTAACCCCGAAAACCTTTTCAAAAGCATGCCTCAGCACAGCTGTTATTTCGTTTAAAGGCACCTCATTTCCAAGCTCCTTTTTAATGGAAGTAACGCCCTTATTTTTTAATCCGCAGGGAATGATGTAATCAAAATAATCAAGATTGGTATTTACATTAAGGGCAAAACCATGCATACTGATTTTTTTACTGATTTTCATGCCTATGGCAGCAATTTTTCGTGCCTTTTGCGGATGATGCGGATCGAGCCACACGCCGGTAGCCCCTTCCAAACGTTCGGCTACAATGCCATACTGTGCCACCGTGGCAATAAGCATCTCTTCAATGTTGTAAACAAACTCCTTAATGGATAGATGAAGCTTGTCCAAATCAAACACCGGATAGCCCACCAACTGGCCTGGCCCGTGATAGGTAATGTCTCCTCCCCGTTCAATTTTAAAAAATGAGGCCTTTTTTTTATTCAGCATTTCATCGCTCAGCAGTAAATTATTTTTATCGCCACTGTTGCCGAGTGTATATACATGAGGATGCTCCAGCAGAAACAAATGATTTGATGTATCTCCATTTGTTTTACCTGTTTTTATGTTAAAATTCGTGGTAAACAGTTCCTTCTGAAGGTTCCATGCCTTTTTGTATTCTGTTAAACCCGGCTGATATAACAGGATGTTATTGGTTTCGGTCATTTTGTAAGCTAATTATTAACGAGCCAAAAATAAGCACAAAAAAAGCCACTCTTGATAAGAGCGGCTTTTATTTTATGGCAATAATTTAATTAACTTAATTCTTCCTCATCTTTCTGACGAAGTTCATAGAGTTTACGGCCACCATAGGCAACGCCAAGACCCAGTAAAATAAACAGGCCGCCTCCAACGGGTGCTCCCCCACCGATGGGTTGGTCACCTGGTTGAGGCCCTCCCGGAGGGTCACTTGGCCCCATAATTTGTGCATTTGCGTTTATGGTCAAAAACAGGCTAATCACTAAAATTGACAAAATTGATATAACTTTTTTCATTGTGTTCTTGTTTTATAAGTGGGCAAATTTATTTAGTAATTAATATTTTGTTGGTATATACGCCTGACTCGGTAATTACCTGAACTACATAATAAGCCATATGGTCGGAAACCCAAATTTTAGAAAGCTTTTGTCCATCTGGAATTTCTCTTTCAGAAACTAAACTACCGGCCATGTTGTATATTGAAACTTTCTTAATTTTTTCGTTGGTTACGTTTTTAATATAAGCGTATTGTCTCCACGAGTAGATGTCCACTTTTGCTTCGTCCTTATTGTTGATACTTGTGGGGCCAAAGAAGTGAATAATAAACCTGTCGTTTGGCTCATACGAGGTAGCTGTAAAGGTATAATGAGGATTGTTGTTTAGGTAAACCCATTTGTCGTTGTCCTTTTTATCTTCTAACCAAACTTCATTACCGGCTTCAAAGGAGTCGATGCCTTCAAAATCAAACGTGTATTGGGCAGTATAACCACATTGGAAGTTAACCGGAACACTGACCATGTCGCCCTGGAGGCCTTCGAGAGGCAGTGCGTTAATGGCCAACTCGGAACCATCTTCGGCAATACTTCTAATCATGGTAGCATCATCGTACATACTGTTCCATTTTTCTCCATCCAAATTAACATCGTAACCATTGGTAGCATCATCGGTAAAACGAACAATAAGTTCATCGCTATAGCCCATGGTACCACCATGAACTTTCATGGTCAACATATTTGGAATAACCTCTCTGAAAGCATCGCTACTGTGTGCCCTTAAAGCATTGGTAAACTGAACCGAACCGGCACTATTGGTTTCAACAAAGAAAGCCTGCCCAACCTGCACATATTGCTGCGAACCGGCACCTCCAACTCTATTTTCATAATTACCGGTTCCAGGATTCCAAATCCAATATTCGTTATTAATAGTGCCTGTATTGGCAGCAGCAAAAGCATCAAAATCGATGGATGAAGGATAAGGGTTACTTATTAATTCATAATGGTTGTTACTATAAGTTAGCGCAGGAGAACTTGTATTACCTGTAATAAATGCACCTGTCATTTCCAACGTATGATCGGTAGCATCGGTGGTTGAAAGGGCAATTCCGTCTCCGGTAGCAACGAGATAGCTGTTGCTGTAAATATTTTGCCATCCGTCGGCAACCGGTTGTGCTTCGTCCCAATCATAAGCATAGGTACTTCCGGCAGCTACATCAAAGGCACTTAGAGTAGCGCCACCTGCAGAAGCTACATCAACAGTAGGCCCTACTGTGTGTTGATGAAAACTACCGGCAGTAGCTGTATTGGTAAGGTAAGTTTGAACCTTACCCGAACCGCTTGTGCCGTAGGTGATAGTTCCGTTGTCAATAAACGAACCTACACCGGTGGCATCTGCTTGGACTTCGATACCGTTGGCAGCATCAATTTCAGTGCTGCCCCCTACTGTAGCATAACCTAAAGCGGGGAGGTAAAGCTTACCACCATCAATAATTTTTAAATTACCCGCAATATTAAAATAAGTACCAGTAGACTGAGCACTTAAGTCAGGAACAGTTACATGAGCACCATTACCAATAATGATATTATTACATGTATAAGAATAATTTGAAGAAGAATTCCATGTTTCAGGATAATATCCACTACCAGAACTTGTATTAGGAATATAAACATTTTCTGTTGTTTGATATGGCCAATATCCTGTTGGAGTAGTTCCACCGCATTCATCTTCCCAATTGTTAGTTTGATTCCAGTTAGTCGGTAAAGCACCAGGGCCAGTCCCTCCGCCTTTCCAAACAAATTCATAAACAGTTGTTGGATAATTATAATTTGTAGCAGACCCATTAATAGTTGGTAAATAGTCCACCGGAGGATCACCTTGGTTCCAGTTTAAGTCATATCCACCAAACTGATGTGGTGAGATCTCAAAATCAGCACTTCCGGAACCTGTTGTAATTTTAAACTCTCCAATGGTTTCCCATTGACCAGTTACCCAATTATTAGGAGGATAAAATGGAGTATTGGTTGCCTGAAATAACCTAAAATCATACGAGCCTGAAGTTTGCTTGGCACCAAGTGCTTCTGCAAGGTTATAATCATTGGTTGAACATAATACTTGAACATCAGTACTTACTGTTGTTAACCATCTTATTTCAAAGCTGATATCGTTAATAGGGATAGTTGTTGAAGGTGTACCCGTACCAGATGTTTCACGCATCTGAACAATTAAATACCCCTTGTCGTTTTCAGAAGTCTTTATTTCAAAAGTTTGTGCGATTATGCTAACAGCGAACAAACTAAAGAAAAGAAATAACAGTGAAGTTGTAAATATCTTTTTCATTTTAATACTATTTTCAGTTTATATAATTAATGAGGTAAATGTTGTTGAAATATTGTACCTGGTGTAGATGAGCCAACAACAGAAAGAATACTAACCCTGTCTGCACTCGTCCCATTATACTTTACGTTACCATCCATGTTAATATCATTAGCGGAATAAGTGCTTGATACTATATTCCCGGGGGTACTTGAACCTACTGCTGTAAGTACTGCTACCCTGTCAGCACTCGTTCCATTATACTTTACATATCCATCTCCATTTGCATCTCCTTCCCATAAACCCCAAACACCTGTTTCAACCTCTTTCATGGCAGCATTACTTGTAACGGTTGCATCATTCCATGCCTGAGCAAGAGCAGATGAAAAATCAAAACTTGGAGAGGCAGCGCTTAAGTCAACGGTGGAAGCACTCATTGCCGGCAGATGGTTGCGGTGGTGGATGGAAACATAATAGCTTCCTTTTTCCAGGCCTGTAACACTCATATTGCTTCCGTCAGCATTAATTATCTGGCCTGACTGGTTTACGAATTTAGCTACCGAATCAAGCAGTGTGGTACTGGTAGTTCCGTCTCTGAAAACAATTTTTACCCAGTCAACTGCGCCGGAAGGTACTGATGCGGTAGTTCCCATTCCATAAGGATCGGTAGTAGGAATAAGGCCGGCTGTGTTCAGTGTATTATCCATGTTATGGTTTGTGGTGTTATAGGCACCGGCGAGAAATACTTTTAAATCAACGGTAAGGCCGCCGTAATAGTAATCGCCAACGGCAAAGGTGCCTACATTACTAAAGCCGCTTCCTGCTCTGGTATAAGGGTTCGATCCTGTGGCGCCACCTACAGTACCCCATGTGTAACTCGAACCACCATTAGTAGTGAGGCCAACCTGACAGGATGTTCTATCGAAACCTGTTAACTCAGAAGATTCAGCCCATTGTGGTGTAACCGTTAAATCGGAGCCGCCTGCAACATTTTCGGAAATAGCCCAACTTTTATTTACCATGTGGTTGGTGCTTGCGTTGGCAGGTTCGTTGTCAACAACCCTGACACCATAATAATCGGCTGTACCTGCATTGGCTAAGGTTACCGGATTATAACTTGTGTTTCCAACGGGATAGGTAACATTGCTGCTGCCAACATTTCGTTTTACAACCCCTGTACTATTGGTTTTGACATATCCGGTGGAAGAACCTGCGCCGGTGGGGTCGTTAGTGCCAATGGTAAGGTTAAAACCATTCAGTGTTAAGTTGCCGGAAGTAAAGGTTAATGTTCCGTTGATGGTTTGATTGGCACCCGTTGAGGTAGCTGTAAGGGAAACCCCATTGGCATTATTAATATCAACCGTTCCATAAAAGGCAGCATCATGATCGCCGGTAATTTCCTGGGCAGCGGAACCGTTAAATGTAACTGTTCCCGAAGAGGTAGCATCGAACAAACCACTTGTGTTGTTGGTAACATCGCCTTGTACCGAAACATTGCCATTGTTTTTAATGGTTCCGCCCGAATTGACAATATCATTGGCAACAACCGTTGAGCCGCTATTGACCACAAGTTGCGATCCGCTCGACAGCGTCATTTGTCCGTAAACTGAAAAGGCACTCCAGAATAGGAATGCTAGCATTGTAATTTTTTTCATAAAGCAACCATAAGTTTTATTTAGTTTAATAACTATAAATAAAGGTAGGAAATTTGGTTTGCTTTATCGGGTACAAAGGTACATCGAATTATTTATAAAAAGCAAATAAAAACAGAACTATTTTTAAAATTTGTTTGTATATGGCTGATTTGGAATGTTATAATGATTTAAAAAAGTTGTGACATTTCGATAAAAATGTATACAGTTGCTAGTATGCATAAAAGTACAGTACAAGTACAAGCTCACAATTACTAAATATAAGCTGAACACAGTTCATGCTCACAGTTGCAAACTGTGAGCAGAATAAACTGTGAGTAATTAATCAATACCTGAAACTACTGCCATCCAAAAACTCACGTAAGATGGAAGTGGGTGGTATTTCGCGGGTTCCTATCCGTTTAAAATAGGCCAGAAATTTTAACAGCCGGCGTGCTTCGGCATATTCGGGCACATTGGGTGGCACATCGCGTAAAAGCGGCTCAGCCCACTGTTTTAAAACACCCAACTCATAAGGCAGCGCCGTGTTGTACATTACATCGGCTTCTTCCTGATACGGAAAAATGTGCTTTTCCTCTCCTTTGCGAACACTGGGCCATCGTTGTATCGTTTCCAGCGCAGTATATTTACGATATCTGCTGTCGCGGACAATCCGGCGGATTAAACGGTTATCGGTGGTTGGTATGCGGTTGTTACTATCAAGATTGATGGGCGTTAGGGCTGAGACGTAAACTTTAAACTTGCGCTCTTTGGGTATTAGTTGAGAAATATCCGGATTGAGACCGTGAATACCTTCAACAATGATGATACCGTTGTTATCCAGTTTAAGTTTTGTTCCATCATACACCCGCTTCCCCTCGGAAAACGAAAAGCCGGGAACATCAATTTCCTTTCCGGCAATTAAATCCAGCACATTTTCATTAAAAAGTTTAATGTCCAATGCTTCAGGACTTTCAAAATCATAGTTACCATTTTCGTCAAGGGGTGTTTGGTCGCGATTTACAAAGTAATTGTCCATGGATATAACCACCGGCTTAAAACCGATAACAGCAAGTTGAATGGCAAGCCGTTTTGCGAAAGTAGTTTTTCCTGAAGAGGACGGCCCTGAAATAAATACAACTTTTGTGGTCTTCTTTTTTTGAATAGAATCGGCAATACAGGCTATTTTTTTCTCCTGAAGGGCTTCGGACACCTTAATAATATCGCCATACCTTTTGTCTAAAACCAATTCGTTTAAGGTACCCACATTGGGGACACCTATTATTTCGACCCAATCTTTAAACTCCTGAAAAATTTCGAAAAGCTTGTTTTTAACAACCACATTTTTAAACTTTTCGGGATTGACTTTAGATGGCAAAACCAACAGCATTCCATTAAAATATTTAACCAAATCGAATCGCTTTAGCAAGCCTGTTGAAGGGATTAAGAAACCGTAAAAGTAGTTAACCACATTATCGAGCCTGTAAACAGAACTAAAAAACTGGTTACGGGTTCGGATAAGCTTACATTTATCGTCAAGGCCAAACGCTTCAAATACTTCCAGAGCTTTTTCGGTTCGCAACTCTTCACGCTCAAAGGGAATATCCTTTTTGATAATTTCCTTCATTTTCAGCTGAAGCTGCTTAATAATTTTTGGCAGGCTGCGTTTATCGGTCAACCCGTCCAGCTCGCAATACAACCCTCCGGACGCCGAGTGCTCTATTTTTAATTTGTATTCGGGAAATAAATCGTAAACAGCTTTAAACAACACCATGGACAACGACCGTTCGTACATCCGACGGCCTGCCGCATGACTGTACCCAATAAAGTTTACTACTTTGGGTTTGTAAATCATATAATCCAACTCCTTGAGGGTATTGTTTACAATGGCTCCCAAAATATCCTCACCAATGTATATTTGCATATCCTCATAAATATCGTACAGCGTAGTACCGAAAGGATACTTTTTTTCCAGTTGATTATTTTCGCAATAAACGGTTATTTGATTTGGATTTTTCATCTGTTTTATTTCATCAGGTTCATTTCATCAAGCAGATAGCCTGCTCCGGCAAATTTATCAACAATAAAAAGAAAATAGCGAATATCCAATGAGATATTCCGGCAAACTGTGGGGTCGTACATCAAATCGCTCATGGTTCCTTCCCAACAACGGTCGAAGTTAACGCCAATCAGCTGCCCGTCGGCATTGAGTACCGGGCTTCCTGAGTTTCCGCCGGTGGTATGGTTGGTGGCAACAAAGCAAATATGCAGCTTGCCATCGGCACCGGCATATTGTCCGTAGTCCTTGTTATTATAAAGCTCTTTTAATTTTTCTTCCACCACATAATCGTAAATATCGGGGTTTTCCTTTTCCATAATTCCCTCCAGTGTGGTACTGTAACCGTATTCCACGGCATCTCTTGGTGAATAGCCATCCACATCTCCATAGGTTACCCGCAGCGTAAAGTTGGCATCAGGGTAAAATGTTTTACCCGAAAGCATATCCATTTGCCCTTTCATGTAAATGCGCATTAAACTGTCGATGGTACCGTTTACTGCAGCACGCTGTTGTTTTATGTTGGTTTTGTATAGTGATAACACATTGTCAGCCATTTTATAAGCGGGATCCTTTAGCAACTTTTTATAATTATTGCGTTTATAGTTTTTAAGAAATTCTATAGTTTTATCCCGGTCATCTAAAAAGCTTTTTTTAAAAACATAGTTGGTATAAGCGGTATAATTGCTGTGGTATTTTTTATGAATGGTTTTAAAAAAAGCAGGCTTAAAGCTATCGGGTTGATTTTTATCGTAAAGCTTTAGCATAGCAGCCATAACCTCCTCATCAATAGGCTTATAATAATCTTTAAAAAAGCTATTTACATACCGTTGAAGTTTATCGGTTTCAGTTTTTATTTCTTCGGGAGTGCTATTTTTATCGCTGCTTAAGGCAACCAGCTTTTCAAAATTGCGGGCATAGTTGACCAGCTCGATGGATAGCACCGATTCTCTAACATAATCGTAAGCCAGATTTAACGGTTGCAATTGATTGTATGCAGTTTCAAAGGCCGGTAGCAGGTCACCGTAATCGCGTTGCAACTCGGGCGAATTGTTGGCCCACTGTTGAAATTGCTCTTCAAAAGCCTCCTTTTTTTCGATGCCGTGCAGTCGTTTAATACCCCGACTTTCTCCTATCATTTTTTTCCAATAATTGGCCACGCGGGCATCTTTGGATGCATACTGAATCCTGACTTTAGGGTCGTTAACAGAATATTTATTAAAGATGTCGAGACGGGTTTGGCGGAGTTTAATTTTTTGCGGGTTTTCAATTTCGGTTATCAGTTTGATGGCATACGATGGCAAATATTCGTTGGTTCGGGCAGGGTAGCCGAAAACAAAGCTGAAATCACCCTGACTGACTCCTTTTAACGAAATAGGGAAATAGTATTTTGGTTGATAAGGCACATTGTTTTCGGAATATTCGGCAGGCTTTCCATCGGGAGCTGTATAAATTCTAAACAGCGAAAAGTCGCCGGTATGGCGTGGCCACATCCAGTTATCGGTATCACCGCCAAATTTACCGATGTTTGAAGGAGGCGTACCAACAAGGCGAATATCCTTAAAGGTTTCGGTAACAATCATATAATATTGGTTTCCTTTAAAAAAGGATTTTATTTTTGCCTGATACTCCGAACCTGATTCAAAATCGCTAACAATTTGTTTGCTGTTTTCGGCAATTTTGGCTTCCCGTTGTTGTTCGGTCATTTCATCGGTTACTCCGTTGAGAACCTCTTGCGTAACCTCTTCCATCCGTATCATTAAGGTGGCTGTTAACCCGGGGTTGACCAATTCTTCTTTTTTGCTCATGGCCCAAAAGCCGTTGGTAAGGTAGTCGTGCTCCACCGAGCTGTGCTGCTGAATGGCACTGTATCCGCAGTGATGATTGGTAAGCAGCAAGCCGTCTTTGGAGATAATTTCGGAAGTACAACCGCGTCCGAAAAGTAAAATGGCATCTTTTAAGCTGGAATGATTGACGGAATAAATATCATCGGCACTGATGTTCATCCCCATGGCTTTCATCTGTTTTTCGTTGAGTTGTTTTAACAACATGGGAATCCACATACCCTCGCCGGCGGTTAAATAATTGGCTGTTAAGGAAAAAATAAAAATCAGGGTTAATAATTTCGCTTTCATTGGGTTTACTTTTTATCGGCTTAATAATTTTATTCAAAAATAGTAATTAATGACTATTTACCATTAAATTTAACTTGGTACCAGTGGGAAGGGTTGTTTTTAATATAATTTATAAATTTCGACATCTCTCTTGCGCTGCCTTTCCTATTTATCGCCTAAATCACATCTTTGGGGTCGGGCAGGCTCTTTTTTAGCTCTTCGAGATTGAATTTTTCGTAAACCCACGGGGCAATCGGCTCAATATTTTTGTAAAGAATCGATTGGGTTCGAGCCTCTTTTTTGATGATGGAGGCATTGGTATCGAAATAGTTAATTAAAAAAATAAGGATGCTTAGCAGCAAGGCACCTTTCAAAATGCCAAACAAGGCGCCGGCCAATTTATTTATAATACCGAGCATAAGCAGGTTGACTATTTTTTCGAGCAGTTTGCCGATAATCATTACAATAACGAGTACTGCAATAAAGGTTACAATAAAAGCGATGATGTTTAAATACTCCTTACTGATGTTGAAAGAGCCGGTAAGCAGGTTAGCGGTAAAATCGGAAAAAAAGAGCGCAGCATAAATGCCGAGAAGCAGAGCCGCCAAGGTGGTTACTTCGATAATAATTCCCTTTTTGTACCCATTAAAAGCAAACAACAGCAGAGGGATAAGAAGTATTAAGTCAAGTAAATTAATATTCATAAACAGGCTATTTGGTTTTTAAACGCCGGGTTAATTCGGTTGAAAAAACAAAGTTATTCAGCTCGGCGTTATCGGTTTTCATAATTTCTTTGTTGGTACCCGTCCACCAAAGTTCTCCTTTGTGAATGTAGTTTATACGCTGGCCGATTTGCAACACCGAATTCATATCGTGGGTATTAATTACGGTGGTCATGTTAAACTCTCTGGTAAGGTCGGACAGCAGTTTATCAATAACCTCTGATGTTTTGGGGTCGAGGCCGGAGTTTGGTTCATCGGCAAAAAGATATTTTGGTATTAGCACGATGGCTCTTGCAATGGCAACCCGTTTAATCATACCCCCCGAAAGCTCACCCGGAAATTTATTGTTTGAACCGGGCAGGTTTACGTGGTCGAGTACGTAGTCAACCCGTTTTGCCTTTTCGCCAGCAGTCATGTTGGTGAACATATTAAGCGGGAACATTACATTTTCCTCTACGCTGTACGAATCGAACAAAGCACCTCCCTGAAAGAGCACTCCCATCTCCTTTCGGATATGTTTTCGTTTTTTTTCGCTGATATTTGAAAAGAGCCGGCCATCGAATTTAATTTCACCTCTGTCAACATCGTGCAGCCCAATGCAGCTTTTCATCAGAACTGTTTTTCCGGAACCACTCTGGCCGATAATCAGGTTCGTTTTACCCTGTTCAAACACGGTGGAAACATTTTTAAGGACTTTAACGCCGTCAAACGATTTGTCTATGTGAGAAACTTCTATCATACCAGTAATAATTGGGTTAAAATCAGATCCCACACAATAATTAAAATACTACTGTAAACCACCGCTTTAGTGCTGTTCCGGCCAACCTCAACCGAGCCGCCTTTAACGGTATAACCCATGTAGCCCGAAATAGAGGTGATAATAACGGCAAAAACCACTGTTTTTATCAAGGCGTAAGTAAGCGAAAAGGGGTTGAACCACGAGCGCAGTCCCACAATAAAATCATCGCTTGGAACCAAGCCCGAAAATACACCGGCCATCCACCCTCCTATTAACCCCAGCAGGATTGAAAAAACGATAAGCACCGGAAAATAGAGCATGGCGGCAATCATTTTAGGAAGGATTAAATAGTTTGGCGGATTGATGCCCATTACACGCAGGGCGTCAATTTGCTCGGTAACGCGCATGGTACCAATTTCGGAGGCAATAAGCGAACCCACTTTTCCGGCCAATATCAGGCTGATGATGGTAGGGGCGAACTCCAGCACCATCATTTCGCGGGTCATATAACCAACCATTGAGGCGGGAATAAGCGGATTATCAAGATTATAGGAAACCTGTAATGCAATAATGGCTCCGGTAAATATGGAGATAAAGGCCACCAGCCCAATGGAGTCGCTTCCCATGTGGCGCATATCGATAAGCAGCTGATGCCGAAACATCTTCCACTTATCAGGACGCCTGAGGGTTTCAAGCATCAGCAGTACAAATTCTCCCGATTCTTTTATTAATGACATAACTCGCTGCTAAAGTAAAAAAGAAATTCGCTTTACAAAGATAGGCATAATAAAAAAAGCTGTTTCTTTATAAACGTTAAACAAACCGATTTATTAAAAATGAAACACCTTATTTATATAGTACTGTTTCTTCTTGTCTTTCTGGCAGGATGTTCTTCATCGCGTAAGGTTCAGCATCACAAAAAGCGAAAACCTCACGGTTGTAACTGTTCCAAATGGTCGTACAACCAATTGCAGCACGAAAACACTTTGGAAGTGACGTTATTATAAAACGAAAAGCACCAGTTAACTGACAGGCTCCGTTAAAAAAGGCTATCGATTTATCGAACCGGATTGTTTCCGTATCCTTTACCCGGTTTTGACCAACCGTTTTCTTCGAGGCTTGTTGACATGGATGTGATGCAATGGATTTTTGAAACCCCTGCCATTATTAATTTTCCGGTATGGGTTATGGCCGGAGGAAAAACGCCGGCTTTCAAATCATCGTCAAGGGTTGAAAATTTAATGGACAACTTTTCGCCGGTGGCGGCATCAATGGCAAACAATTTTACGTCGAGGATGGAACCCCAACCGTACAAAATATTGTTGTTTCCCAACGTAAACGATAACCTTGAATCAACCGAACTGCGCCACTTTTCGTTTCCGTTTTCATCAAAGCAAATAAGCGGGCCGGCGGCAAAAACAACATCGTTATCGGGCAAAATAGTTACTCCTCCGGTTGCCAAATACCGACTGCTTTTTTCGTTTTCGGGCTTGTACTGCCAGCGCAAACTACCGCTGATACCATCAACAGAAAGCAAAACACCTTCGTAAGTTGAGTAATAAACATTTCCATTGCCGTCAACACTTAAATCTTCGCCGGCCATATTTGTGTCGGGTACATATTTCCAAAGTTGATTACCATTATCAATGTTTACGGCGACTAAATCTGTTCTGTAATCAAAAATATCCTTTAAAAGTATATACAGCTTGTTGCCATACGCAGCCATTCCCGTTTCAGAAGTGTAATTTTTGTATGGCTTATGCCACAACAGCTTTCCGTCTGCATCCAATTTTGCCAATTCAATGTTAGCCATTTGGTTATAAGTAAACCACACCTCTCCGTTTTTAACAACCATATCCTGAACGGATTCCCCATCACTTAGCTGATATTTCCAAACCTGTGTTCCATCACTACTTTTGTAGCACAAAACAAATTGTTGGCTATAAAAGTACAGGTTTCCGTTGTTTAAAATTACTGAGTTTGAACAGTTGTTTCCGGGATTAAAAGCAGTGGGGCATTTCCAGCGGATTTTACCTTCATCGTTTAACGAAAAGAGCGTTTCCGAAAGCTCATTGTAAAATCGTATAAAGTAATAGCTGTTGTTATTGTCGTCGATAGCGGGAAGAGGTGCGTTATTGAGGTTTATTGGCCCTCCTGCATCCCATGTCCATACAGGCAGGGCAAACTTTTCTTTATCGGGTGCAAGATTTGTGTTTTTTTTACACCCCGAAACAACAAACAACAAAAGGGGCAGTATCAATACAATCTTTTTCATTTTAAAAAGCAGACGGTTTATAGTTCAAACTCATTTACCCAAAAGTCGTGTTTATTGCAAAAACTGGTGGCAAACAACTTTCCCTTGTAACCATCGGGAAGCGTGTGGATTGAAACCGGTTCGTCAGAAGGATAAAATGTTTTTGACCCGATAACGTTACCCTTTCCGTCAACTAAAGTATGCCTGACAATGTAATGGGTTTCGCTCATGCCGTGGTCGGTGGTAAGGGTAATTTTACTTCCGTCAATTTTAATTTGCGGCACATGGCTTTCGGCTTTGTTTTTCCACATACCCTGACTTTTGCGGGTGTATATTAACCCCGGCATATTTAGTTCGTTTGTTTTTAAACTCTTTTGAGCCATCAAAGGTGCAGCAACAGCAACGCCTATGGTTGCCGCCAAACCTGTTTTTAAAAATGTTCTTCTGTTTTTCATACTATTTTGTTTTAGCTTTAATCTTTTTATTGACACAAAAGTAAGGGTTATATTTCAATTTGATATCAGGATATGTAATATTTCATATTGAACTTGTTTAAATTCTTTTGTTTGAATTACTTGTAAAATATTAAACCTGTTTTTAAATGATATGATATTTCTTACTAATTTTGCCAAACATTTGATGTTAAACCAATCTCATTATTTTGGAAACAATCGACCCCGATTCTGTACCCGATTTACTTTCAATAGTTATTGATACTTTTTACAAAGGATTTTCTGTGGAGGTTGCTGTTTCTCTCCTCTTTTTTATTGTTCTTATTGTTGGTTCGGCCATGGTATCAGGTTCGGAGACGGCATTTTTTTCGCTAACTCCCGGCGACCTCGAAAAGCTTAGAAACAAGAATGATAAGATTAGTAAGCTTATTTTAAAGCTGCGTGATATCCCCAAAAAGTTACTTGCAACCATTTTAATAACCAACACATTTATCAATGTGGCCATCGTTATTTTATCTACCTATATAACTGCCCAAATGTTTATGCTCAAAGCCAATCCGGTTTTAACTTTTGTTATTCAGGTGGTGGTGGTTACTTCGTTGATTTTAATTTTTGGCGAAATTGTTCCAAAAATCCTTGCCAACAGACAGCCTGTAAAAGTGGCTCAAATGATGGCGCCAACCTTAAAGTTTTTAATTGTGTTTTTTAAACCGTTGAGTGCAATTTTGGTTAGCTCAACTAATATAATCGACAAACGGCTAAGCAATAAAGGCCAATCTATTTCGATGAGTGACATTTCGGAAGCCATTGACATTACCAACAGAGACAGTGATGAAGAGGAAAAATCAATATTAAAAGGCATTGCCACTTTTGGCGAAAAAGAGGCTTCGGAAATTATGCGCTCACGGGTAAATGTTACGGCCATCGACATGGATGCATCGTTTGACGAAGTGGTAAAGATGATTTTGGAATCGGGGTTTTCGAGGATACCTGTTTATAAAGAAAACTTCGACCATGTGCAGGGATTGCTTTACATTAAAGATTTGTTGCCCTGGCTCAACAAAAAAACAGCAGTAAAATGGCAAAAGCTGATTCGGCCTGCTTTTTTTGTGCCTGAAAACAAAAAAATAAACGACCTGTTGCAGGAGTTTCGCGAAAAAAAAATTCATCTTGCCATTGTGGTTGATGAGTATGGCGGCACTTCGGGCATTATTACGCTGGAAGATATTATTGAAGAGATTGTTGGTGAAATACACGACGAATACGATAAAGAACCGGCTCCTTTTACTTACGAGAAATTATCGGACAACACCTGGCTTTTTGAAGCGAAAACGCCCTTAAACGACCTATGCAAAATACTGGAAATAGATGATGAAACCTTTGACGAGGTAAAAGGAGAATCGGACTCGCTGGGAGGGCTGATATTGGAACTTCAGGGAAAAATTCCAAAAAAGGGCAGTAAAATTTCATTCGGTACGTTTGATTTTGAGGTTACCGATTCCGATGAACGGAAGATAAATAAAGTAAAAGTTGTCGTTAATAAAAAGTAATGAAGAAGGTATTAATTGCGTTGACGTTGTTATTTGTGGTGGCAGGCATGATAGCTTGTCACGAAGATTATTCTCCGAGGCCACGGGGTTATTTCAGAATCGACCTTCCTGAAAAAGCTTATAAAAAACTGGACACCACCTTACCTTATCAATTTGAGTATCCTGTTTATGCTACCATTACCGATGATCCTTACGCACCCAATGAAAAGAACTGGATAAACGTCAACTTTCCTTCGTTTAAAGCAGTATTGCATTTAAGCTACGAGCCTGTGCATAACAATCTGGAAAAGTACCTTAACGATGCACACACCCTTGTTTCAAAACATATTCCAAAGGCGGAGGCCATTTACGACAGCCTGATTTATCACCCCGAAAAAAATGTTTACGGGCTTGCTTTTCGTATTGAGGGGCTTGGTGCCGCTTCGCCCTACCAGTTTTATGTAACCGACAGCACAACACACTATTTAAGAGGAGCACTCTATTTTAATTTACACCCTAACAACGACTCGCTGGCACCGGTTATCAATTTTCTTGATAAGGACATCGACCACTTAGTTAACACGCTGCAATGGAAATAGCAATAGTAAACAGGAACGAGCTTTAGGTTCAGGTTACAAACCTGAAAGAGCTTTAGGGAGAGCTTTAGGGAGTAAACTATTGCTTTCCCCGGCCATTTATCTTACTTTTTCCAACTAAAAAAACTTCTTTCAACATATGTTAGTTTTTTTCATATCTTCATCCTCGAAAAACGAAACCGGGTTATGCTGTTAAACATCTCATTTCATTTCGATTACTTTCCGTTGATGGTGGTTATGGCTGTGGCATGGTTTACCCCCATGTTGCTTTCGTGGATAAATTTACGCAAAGTACCCTCGGTAATTGTTGAAATATTGCTGGGGTTTGTAATAGGCCATTATTTTATTGAGTTTGACGAACACAGCCTTGAAATCCTCCGCTTTTTGGCACTGTCGGGTTTTGTTTTTTTAATGTTTTTAAGCGGCCTTGAAATAGACATGGATCAAATTATAGCATCGTTACCCCGAAAACAGTTAACCACCGCTTCTTACCTGAGCAACCCTTTACTGATAGGTATCTCCCATTTTCTTTTAGCGATGGTACTCTCTTATATTGCCGCCTGGTGGTTGTCGGGGATGACTGCCATAGGAAATGTCTGGTATTTTTCGTTGATTATGGTAACCACTTCGGTGGGAATTATATTGCCCGTATTAAAAAACAGAGGAGAAATTCACAGCCGTTTTGGCCAAATGCTGATTATTGCAGCAGCCGTGGCCGATATTTTCAGCATTTTGCTTTTTACCTTTACCGCTTCCATTTTAAAAAACGGGTTCCACTGGGATTTACTGCTGATTGTAGCGCTTTTCGTAGTATTTTATCTTTTTTATCTCGCAGGACAAAAGCTAAAACATATTCCGGCACTCAAACGGATAACTTACCAACTGTCGCATGCAGCCTCGCAAATTAACATACGCAGCATTTTGTTGTTGATATTAATTTTTGTGGTTATTGCACAATACATTGGCGAAGAGGTGATTTTACTTGGGGCATTTTTAAGCGGACTGCTGCTGTCAGCATTTCTGCACCGGGGACGTTCGCTGGCCATGATTAAACTGGATGGCATGGGCTATGGTTTTTTCATTCCCATCTTTTTTATTATGGTAGGCTACGAGTTTGACCCTTCTGCTTTCAGCGAATTTAAAAATTCACTGGTTTTCTTTTTAATGGCATTGCTGGTGGTACTGTTTTTAATAAAGTTGATTCCATCAATGCTTTGGGTTCGTCTGTTTGGATTCAGACAGGCTGTTTCGGGAGGATTTTTAATGTCGTCGCGATTGAGTTTAATCATTGCAGCCTCGGCCATAGGCCTTCAGTTGGGTGTTATTTCGCCGGGAATTAATGCCAGCTTTGTGATGATGGCAGCAGTAACCTGTTTACTTTCGCCAACGCTTTTTAACCTCCTTTCGCCCGTAAAAAAGCTGGAAGGCTCCAAAACCATTATCATTGGAGGGAGCAGCACCGGCGTATTACTTTCGCGCAGGATGCACCTGCATGCAAAAAAGGTGCTGATTGTTGAAAAAGACCCTGCACGATTTCGGGAAATAAAAAACAAAGGTTTGTGGGTTATTCAGGGCGATGGACTGGATAAAGTCTTATATGATAAGATAAAACTCAGCCCAGAAAACTATGTGGTTGTTGAATGTGGTTCCGATGAAATTAACAGTGCCGTGAGCAAGCTGTTAAGGAAAGAATTCCTTCACGAAAAAATTATTACCCGTTCAGGCAGCCTTAAAGTTGAGGCAAAACTAAAGCAACATGGAGTTGAAGCCGTTGACTCAAGGCGTGTTATGGCCACCACCATCGAAAACCTGATAGTAAGGCCTGCTACCTACCACGATTTGGTAGAGTCTTTCGAGAATTTTAGCCTGGATGAAATTCAGGTATCAAACAGCGAAATGGACGGACGGCAGGTAAAAACAATACCCTTTCATAACGATGCCATCTTAATGATTATTAAAAGAGGAAACAATTCGTACATTCCTCATGGAGAAACCTACCTCAGAAAAGGCGATATTCTGCATGTTTTTGGTACCGATACGGCACTGGAAGATACGCGAAAAAAAGTTACCGGGTAAAATCTAAAGATGTCAGCGAATAATTTGTGAGCAACACAAAACCGCTGGCAACAAAATCGTTACCGGCTATTTTCCCATCTCTTTCATCATTGCATTCACAACCACGGTTGCATCTTCTTTAATATCCAGAATGGTAGCGTCAAGCATATAACATGGAGTGGTAAAAACATTGTATTTATGGTCGTGAACCACCATGCCATGGGTAGTAATTTTATGCTTGCTTCCCATTTTTTCGATGGCTTCGGCAGTGCCCGGGTCGTTGCCAATGGTAACTTCAACCCCTTCGATAACCTTTGCCACCACAGCAGGCGAAATGCATAGTGCTCCGATGGGCTTGTGCAATGCAAGCGTGTTTTTTATGGCAGCTTCCACGTCCTCATTAACTTTGGCATCGGGGCCGTCGAAAGCAACGGTTGAGAGGTTTTTGGCCGCTCCAAAACCACCCGGAAAAATCAATGCATCATACTCATCGGCTTTGTATTCCGATAGCGGTTTTATGTCACCTCGGGCAATACGTGCCGATTCAATTAAAACATTTCTGCTTTCAGGCATCTCCTCTCCCGTAAGATGATTAACAACATGATACTGTGGAATGTCAGGTGCAAAACATTGATAATCGGCACCCGCTTCTTTAATGGCCAACATGGTCAGTGTGGCTTCGTGGATTTCGGCACCATCAAAAACGCCACATCCCGACAAAACAACTGCAAATTTTTTATTTTCCATGATAATGTATGTTTTGAAAGTTTAACTCAACTTACCAATGGCTAAATTATAAAAAAATACAACTCCCACATTCCAGAACTCAACCAACTGATAAGAATACATCTAATTAAACAATGTAACAACTAAGCCGCGTCCCCCGGGCTAAACCCCGGGAGAGTAGAAATACCCCTGCAATTAAACAATGCGTCAATGCAACAATGTGTCAATGCAACAATTTACCTACATATTCCGTCTGTACTGTCCGCCAACATTAAACAGTTTTTCGGTAATCTGCCCTATGGAGGCATATTTGGCTGCGTTCATCAACTCCTCAAAGATGTTGCCGTTTTGAACTGCTTTTTCCTGTAGTTTTTGCAAACTTTTTTCGGTTTCCTTTTGCCATGTTTTGTGCAGGTTACGAAGCATCCTTATTTGAAAAACCTTCTCCTCTTCGGTGGCTCTGATAACCTCTCCCGGGGTAGTTGTTTTGGAGCCTCCCTCCGGCAAAAAAGTGTTTACGCCAATAATGGGCAGCTTGCCTGAATGTTTCAGGTTTTCGTAATACAACGACTCTTCCTGAATTTTACTACGCTGATACATGGTTTCCATGGCTCCCAACACGCCACCGCGTTCGGTAATCCGGTCAAACTCTTTTAACACTGCCTCTTCAACCAAATCGGTCAACTCCTCAATAATAAAAGAACCTTGCAACGGATTTTGATTTTTTGCCAACCCCAACTCGTGATTAATAATTAGCTGGATGGCGATGGCGCGACGAACCGATTCTTCGGTAGGTGTGGTAATGGCTTCGTCATACGCATTGGTATGCAATGAGTTGCAATTATCGTAGATGGCATACAACGCCTGCAAGGTGGTTCGTATATCGTTGAAATCGATTTCCTGGGCATGTAACGAACGTCCGGAAGTTTGAATATGATATTTGAGCTTTTGAGAGCGATCGTTGGCGCCATATTTTTCTTTCATGGCCTTGGCCCAGATAAGTCTGGCCACACGGCCGATAACGGCATACTCGGGGTCTTCGCCATTGGAAAAGAAAAAGGAAAGGTTGGGTGCAAACTTATTGATGTCCATACCGCGGCTGAGGTAGTATTCAACATAAGTAAAACCGTTTGCCAGTGTAAAGGCCAGCTGGCTGATTGGATTGGCACCCGCCTCGGCAATGTGATAGCCCGAAATGGATACGCTGTAAAAGTTGCGTACTGCCTTGTCGATAAAATATTGCTGAATGTCTCCCATCAGTTTGAGGGAAAAATCGGTGGAAAAGATACAGGTGTTTTGCGCCTGATCCTCTTTTAAAATATCGGCCTGAATGGTACCTCTTACTTTGGTAAGTGTATCGGCTTTTATGCGTTCGTAAACATCGGCGGGCAACACCATGTCGCCCGTAACGCCAAGCAACATCAACCCCAGCCCATCATTACCCTTTGGCAAATCGCCGTTGTAATGAGGGCGTTCGGTTCCACGCTGTTTATAAATTTCGGTTATCATGGTTTCCACCTCTTCTTCCAGTCCGTTTTCCTTAATATACAGTTCGCATTGCTGGTCGATGGCAGCGTTTAAAAAATAGGCCACCATGGTGGGTGCCGGCCCGTTAATGGTCATGGAAACGGAGGTTTTGGGGTCGGCAAGGTTAAATCCGGAGTAAAGTTTTTTCAGGTCGTCGAGGCAGGCGATGGAAACTCCCGAGTTACCAATTTTTCCATAGATGTCGGGGCGTTCGTCGGGGTCTTCACCATA
>WGDP01000004.1 GCA_015493215.1 Bacteroidales bacterium
CAGTGTACAATTCAATATTTTATAATAACGAACCAGTTGAATTTTATATGGCATCTTATGCTAATGATGTGTGTTGGCTAAATATAACCCATTCACTTGTTGAAGGCGGTGAAGAAAACATTCGTCTGTTACAAGGTAATACTATTCTAAACTACGACACCACCAACCTCGACACCGACCCTCTGTTTTACGGCGGAGCCGAGTTCCCCTACAACCTGTCGGACGAGTCGCCATGCATTGATGCCGGTACGCTGGATTTACCCCAGTTTATCCTCGACCACATGCCCGATACCGACCTTGCCGGCAACCCCCGCATTTTTAACGACAAGATAGACATGGGTGCTTACGAGTGGAATCCCACCGTTTCCACTAAAGAAATTCCAAATTTCAAAAAACAAATTCCAAGGCTTACGGCAGCTCCCAATCCCTTTACTACTCAAACAACCATCTCTACCAAATGGAACAACCCCGCCCGCATCAATATTGAAATATACAACAACGCAGGCCTGCTTATAAAAACCCTGCAAAGCGGCTCACAACCTGCCGGCAGTTGCCAAATTATTTGGGACGGAACAGATATTGCGAGCAATAATTTACCGGCTGGTATTTATTATGTAATTTTACGTGTTAATAATAAAGAAATGGAAAGTTTAAAAATTATTAAACAGTAAAAATTTATTTCTAACAATTTTTATAATTACAACAACAGCACCCCTGCCGATGCCTTATCGTTTTTAACTATTTTTGCCTGCATCTTTTAAAATTAAATAAAAGTGTAATTCAAACAGTTACCAAATTGCAGGAAAAATGAAAATCAGAATTGTTAATAAATCGAAGCATCCTTTACCACAATACGAAACAGAAGCATCAGCCGGAATGGACTTGAGGGCAAACATTGACGAACCGGTTCAAATGGCACCGTTACAGCGGATATTGATACCTACTGGATTGTTTATTGAATTGCCCGTGGGGTACGAAGCACAGGTGCGGCCTCGCAGCGGTTTGGCCATTAAACATGGTATCGGTGTGTTAAACTCTCCGGGAACCATTGATGCCGACTACCGGGGTGAAATAAGGGTGATTTTGGTTAACCTTTCCAACGAAACCTATACCGTTAAAGATGGCGACCGCATTGCACAGATGATTATTTCGGCTCATGTTCAGGCACAATGGGAAAAGGTAGAAGTGCTGAGCGAAACCCAACGTGGCGCCGGCGGATTCGGCCATACGGGAAAATAAGATTGGGGTTAACAACCAAATACAATTACACAATGAATTTTAAATTAATAGCAATCATTCTTTTTTCAGGCATGCTGGCACTTACATCGTGTTCAACAGTTAAAAAAGGAACGGCTGATCAACCCCGGAAACTGACACAAAAGGAGGCACTGAACGAAGCTGACCTGTTTGCCAAAGGGGTGATACAAAAAGAGGCGGGCAATACCGAACAGGCATTGGATTTTTTCACAAAAGCACTCGAAATCGACCCGAATGACCCGGCAGCACTGTTTGAAAAAGCAAAATTGCTAAGTGCTTACGGACAGATTCCCGAAGCCTATCAGCTTGCCAAAAAAGCAGTGATGCTGGATGGTAATAACCGTTGGTACAAAGCTGCTTATGGTAAAATAGCCCAACAGGACGGAAAATATGATGAGTACGTACAAGCTTATGAGGAGCTGGTTAAACAGTATCCTGACGACCTGAACTTTTTGAATGAACTGGCTTATGCCTATGTTTTTACCGGTGATTATCAAAAAGCAGCCAGGGAGTACGATAAAATTGAAGAACAGGTTGGTATTACCGAACCGTTAACCTTGCAAAAGGTACAGGTTTATACGCAACTTGGCGACTATCAAAGCGGTGTTAAAGAGTATGAAAAACTAATTAATACCAGCCCGCAAAACACCCGTTATTATGCGCTGTTGGCCGAATATTGCGCAAAAAACAAAATGGACGACAAAGCTGTTTGGGCCTATCAACAAATTGAAAAAATTAATCCTGACGACCCCTATGTTCACATTTCGCTTGCCGATTATTACCGGAAACGAAACAATATTCAAAAATCGTTTGAAGAGCTAAAACTGGGCATGGCCAATAAAAAACTTGATTTACAAACAAAAATAAAACTGCTCTCAACCTATTATTCCGGTTCGCTTAACGAGGTTCAAAAAAAACAGGCGCTTGAGTTATCACAGATTTTAATTAAAGTTCACCCCGATGAACCCATGGCAAAAACATTGTACGCTTCGTTGCTTTATCAAAACGAAGAGTACAAGCAGGCACGCAAATTAACCGCTGAAATATTAACGCAGGATTCGCTAAACTATGCCGTGTGGGAACAGCTGCTTTTTTGCGACATGTATTTGAATAACTACAAAAACCTGGCACACGAATCGGATAATGTGATTGACCTTTTCCCCAATCAGCCGTTGCCCTATTTGATGAATGGAATTGCCTACTATCAGTTAAAAAAATATCAAAAAGCAGCCAACAGTTTGGAAACCGGTAAAGATTTTGTTGCCGGCAATCAACAGTTATTAGAGGAATTTTACAACTATCTCGGCGAGATTTATTACCAAATGAAAAACTATGATGCCTGTTACAGCGCCTACGACAAAGTGCTTTCCATCAACCCCGAAAATTCCATTGTTTTAAACAACTACGCCTATTATCTTTCATTACAAAAAATTAATCTTACCAAAGCCGAGCAAATGGCAAGACATGCCGTTAACCTGGATCCCAAAAATGTAAACAATATTGATACCTACGCATGGGTACTGTATCAGCAGGGTAACTACGAGCAGGCGCTAAAATGGCAGGACGAAGCCCTTAAAAATGGCGGTGATACCAATGGAACAGTTTTGGAACACTATGGTAAAATTCTTGAAAAACTGGGTCGTGCCGACGAAGCGAAGGCCTATTTTAAAAAAGCAAAAAAATACAAAAAATAAAGGGTGGAAAAAACAAACAAAATAGCAGGTTTTAAGCTGATTTTGGTTTTTATAACCATTATATCGATGTTTACAACATCGTGCAGCTCATCAAAAAAGGTGTCGGCCAAAAGAAACCTTAAAAAATACGGGTTTGAATACCTAAAACTTAAAAACGAAGAAAACGAGCTTACTTTTAACAATTTATCGGCCAAATTAAGTCTTACATACAGCAACGAAAAATCAAGTACAAAGTTGCAGGGGCGGCTTCGTATGAAACAGGACAGTATATTATGGATTTCATTTTCGCCGGCCATGGGCATTGAAGCTGCCAGGTTAATTTTAACACAGGATTCCATTAAATTCATCAACAGGCTTAACAAAACCTATTTTACGGGTGAGTACCAAATGCTCGACACCCTCATTAGCACCACCATCGACTATACCATTATTCAGTCGATGATTTTGGCCAACGAACTTCCCTATTATAAGCTTGATAATTATAGTGTTAAGGCAGACAACAATATGTATCTCTTAACAATGGAGAAAAAAAGAAAAGTTAAAAGAAAGATAAAAAGAGGAAAATCGCCCACCAATGTTATTATTGAAAAAGTGTGGCTCGACCCCGTAAATTTCAGAATGAGGCGTGTTGAAATGAACGAAATTGGCGACGATAAAAAGAAATTGGTGGTTCAATACAACGACTATCGCGAAGTGGAGGGTAAAATGTTTCCCTTTAAAATTAAAATTTCCGTGTCGGCTGATAAAGATATTGTTATAGATGTTGATTACAGCAAAGTGCACTTCGATGAAACACTAAGCTTTCCGTTTCGTATTCCTTCAAAATATCATTATGCCTTTTAACTGATTTATGCCAATTAAGAAGAGCAAGACTGAGAACCTTCCCTTAAATTGCACATTTTATAATTTATTCAATTATGTTTTATATCTTTGTAAGCAGTTTTAATCTGCTAAAACAACTATGAAAAATAAGTACATATCAAAGCAATCCAACGAGATTCTGACATTTTTTTATGAACAGGACAGACATTGTTTTGATTATGAACTTGCAAAAAAAGCACTTCCAAAATCTAACGAAAGTGCATTAAGAGAGCTTCTAAGCGATATGACACGCAGGGGGTTATTAATGCGAGTGAAAAGAGGATTATATTATATTATTCCTTATGAACAAGATGCTAAAAAATTTATGCCCGATTGGCATTTGTTAGCTGAATATTTGGTGAAAGATGCGAAACATTACATTGGTTATTATTCTGCCTTACAAATTCACAACCTACTTACCCAGCCATCGTTAAAAGAACAAATTGTTGTTTCAAAACAAGTAAGGC
>WGDP01000005.1 GCA_015493215.1 Bacteroidales bacterium
CAGGCGAGTACTGGAAGTTATACCTGAGTATAAGGCAAACAAACTCCACGAACTACTACCCCAAAACCTCGAACTATAGTCTCCCCCACATTACCGCAAAGTAAATGGTTTTTCAACAACTTTTGATGACCTACTTGGTAGAGGGGATACGTGTCTTCCCGACCAACGGGAGGGACCTCCTAAACACCAAACTGCCCATATTGCAAAATGCAGCAATCAATATAACAATGAAACAATTGAACAATTGAGTAGTTATGTTACCCCGGGCTAAACCCCGGGATAGAAGTACCAGCCTGACAATTCAACAATATAGCAATGTATCAATTAAGCAATCGCCCCTACAACCCCATGCTCATGCTGACCAGCTCGGCGATGTCGTAGTTTTTCACCTCTTCTTCCTTGTTGGTGTATTTAATGCCGTCGGTTATCATGGTCATGCAGAACGGGCAGGCTGTACAGATGATGTCGGCACCGGTTTCAAGGGCTTCTTCAGTACGCTCGATAAAGATTTCCTTGTCACCTTTTTCGGCTTCCTTAAACATCTGTCCGCCACCGGCACCACAGCACAGGGCAAAGCTTTTGTTGCGTTTCATCTCAACGGTCATGGCGGGAATGGCTTTCAGCACGTCACGCGGTGCATCGTACTCCTCGTTGCCACGGCCAAGGTAACACGGATCGTGATAAGTTATTTTTTTACCTTTCAGTTGGCCACCGTCAACATTAAGTTCACCGGAAGCAATTTTTTGTTGCAGAAACTGCGTATGGTGTTGTACCTCATAATTTCCGCCAAGGTCGGGGTACTCATTTTTTAAGGTATTGAAATCGTGCGGGTCGCAGGTGATAATCTTCTTGATTTCGTAAGCGTTCATCACTTCAATGTTGGTGAGTGCCTGCATCTGGAACAGCATCTCGTTACCTGCCCTACGTGCTACATCGCCACTATCCGATTCTTCAACACCAAGTACGGCGAAGTCCACTTTAAGATGATTCAGAATTTTAATAAACTCACACATCACTTTTTTATACCGGTCGTCGAACGCTCCGGCCGAGCCAACCCAAAGCAGATATTCGGGTTTTTTACCCTGGGCAACCACATCGGCCATCACAGGTACTTCAAGGCCTTCAGCCCATAACAACCTGTCTTCGGGCGAGAACTGCCATGGCGCACCATTGTTTTCGATGTTGGCAAAAACGGTATTCAAGCCCGATGGGGCTTTGGCCTCTTCCATCACAAGATAACGACGGATACCCAAAATAATGGAAGGCTGGTTGATGTTAACCGGACACTCCTGCGCACAGGCATTACAAAGCGTACATGCCCACAACTCCTCTTCGGTAAGATAGGTGCCGAGCAATGCTTTACCATCGTCGAAATCCTTTCCGTTTTTAATCATCTCAGGCCCTTTCTCCTTCATCCGCTTGCGGGTATCCATCATCACCTTACGGGGCGACAGCAGTTTACCGGTAATGTTGGCAGGACACACCGAAGTACAGCGTCCACACTGCGTACAGGCCAGCGAATTCATATAATTAACCCAGGTAACATCCTCAATATCTTTGATACCAAAGCGTTCAACGGTTTCCTCTTCACCCTCGGCAGGCTCTTCAAAAGCTGCATTGGGGTCGAGCATCATTTTAACCTCTTTGGTGATGTTTTCCATGTTATCAACATATCCCAACGGCTCTAACCGTCCCACAAAGGTGTTGGGTACCGAAACAAAAACATGGAAGTGTTTTGAGTAGGGAAGAATATTGGCAAAGAGGAAAATCAGTGTGATATGTGTCCACCAGTTAAACTGATACCAGAACCAGGCAGTTTCGGTGGGCATACCATAAAAATAGTTTGCCAGCCAATGACTTACCGGATAAGAACCCAGTATTTCGTGTCCCGATTGTTTGGCCCACACAAGATAAAAGGTGTTCATTCCCAATAAGGAAATCATAAGGAACAGGATGATGGTCAGGGCAAGATTGGCATCTTCCTTATCAATTTTACGCATCTCGGGGCCGTAAAATCGTTTGATGTGCATAAACAGCCGGCGAAACAGAAAAGCACTAACTGCAAAGGCAATAATAACAGCGAAAATGTCGCCGGAAGCCATCATAAAATCATAAAACCAACCCAAACAGGAAAATGCTTTTTCCGTCCCAAACAACCCGTCGATTACCATTTCGATACTGCCAAACAGGATAAGTAAAAAGCCCCACCATACTAGTGCGTGCATCATGCCTACCCATCGGCGGCGCAATATTTTTTTCTGCAGGAAAGCGATGTCGATCATCATTTTAAAACGCTTTCCCCAATCACCCAGCTTTTTCGGCCTGGTGAATTTAAAGAACTGCACATAACGATAGATTGAATAGGAAAATATGCCCAGTGTTATGAGCAATACAATAAGAAAGATAATCTGCTTTTCCATGGTTTACTTTTTTATGGTATTAAACTTTTTTTGAAGTCTTTTATTAGGCTTAACGCAATCTACTCTTCACTTTTGACCACCAGGTTTCCCGGGTCGTCAGAATAGCCATAAAGATAATCTAATTTCTTTTTATAAACTTTTTTAAGTTGCTTACGTTTGAGTTTTAATGTGGGCGAAAGTTCGCCGGTGTCGGTTGTCCACGCCTTGCAGGTTAAGGCAAACTTTTTAATCTGACGATGGCGTCCCAGCGTGGCGTTAATGCGGTCAACTTCTTTTTGAAACCGGGCAATTACTTTAGGGTGTTCAATTAAATCAACATTATCGCGATAGTTAACATTGTTGTTGGCAGCCCATTTGTGCAGCACTTCAAAATCGGGACTGATAATGGCCGCTGCAAATTTTTCGCCTTCACCCACCACCATAAGCTGATCGATAAAAGGTGATTCTTTAAATTTATTTTCAACCAATTGCGGTGCAACATATTTTCCGGTGGAGAGTTTGAATATCTCTTTTTTCCGGTCGGTAATTTTCAGGATGTTGTATTCGCCCAACTCACCAATATCGCCGGTATGAAACCAACCGTCCTTGTCGATGACCTGTTTGGTTTTTTCAGGGTCTTTGTAATATCCTTTCATCAGGTTTGGCCCCCGCATCAATATTTCACCATCTTCGGCAATTTTTACCTCAACATTGTCCAAAACAGGCCCTACTGTTCCAAATTTTATTAACGGATATTTGGTATGGTTTACCGAAATTACAGGCGAGGTTTCGGTTAGCCCGTATCCTTCGCTGATGGGAATGCCGGCAGCATAAAAAATACGAGCCAGCCGGGGTTGAAGTGCTGCTCCACCGGACACAATTATTTTGATATTTCCGCCAAGTGCTTCACGCCATTTGCTAAATATGAGCTTGTTGGCTAACTTAAGCTGCTGCTCGTAAAACCATCCGTTTGCACCATTTAATTCATAACGAAGGCCTAAATCTATCGCCCAGAAAAAGAGTTTTTTCTTAACGCCGGTAAGTTGTTTTCCGGAAAGTAAAATCTTGTCATACAATTTTTCAATTACCCTGGGAACGGTGGTAAAACCATCGGGATGAACCTCTTTCAGGTTTTCGCCAATGGAGTCAATATTCTCGGCATAATAAACACCGATGCCTTTAAACTGGTGCAGATAGTTAACTTCGCGCTCCAGCACATGGCATAGCGGAAGAAAACTCAACGAGCGCATGCCTTCGCCAATGGGCAAAATATCTTTGGTAGCTTTTACATTGCTTAAAAAATTGGTGTGCGTCAACATCACCCCTTTTGAAAGGCCTGTGGTTCCGGAGGTATAAATGATGGAAAGCAAATCGTCGGGGTTTACTTTGTCGCGGATAGAAACCAATTTATCGTATAGAGTATCTTTGTTCTTCTTTCCAAGTTCGATAATTTCACTAAAATTACTTACTCCCTCCACCTGGTCAATCGTCCAGACTTTTTCGATGTTTTCAGTATTTTCAGCAATTTTTTTAACCCTGTCATAAAGCTCTTTTGATGAAACAATTAAAATACGTGCTTCGGAGTGGGCAAAAATATGTTTTAACTCCCGCTCGCTGTTGTTGGCATAAATGGGGACATGCACCACACCCACCTGTGCCATACCCATATCCATAAAATTCCACTCGGGGCGGTTGTTCGACATGGTTACAATTTTTTCGCCCGGCTTAAAGTCCATGGATAGCAGTCCCAAGCTAAAGTAGTCAACATTGTTTTTGTACTCTTGTGTAGAAAACTTTTCCCATCGGCCATTTCGTTTTACTGCCAGGGCATCGCCGCGTTGATATTTTTCGAGAAGTTGATCAACGATATCAAAAGTTCTGGTTACTTCCATGATAATTGTTTTTAATTGTTTTTAACTTTTTTTGGTTTAAAGGTCCAGGTAAACTGAAAGATGGCCACCACATCACCTTCAGCATCGTAACCCGTTGAAGTAACATCAACGGTTTTACCTTCGCCGGTTTTAAGGCTTTCGTTAATAGCCTGTGCTATTTTTTCGCCATCGTTGCAGACAAAACGGATGCGGGTGCGCGCTTTTTTTGTGAATGAAGCCTCCATTTTAAACACCAGCATCGACATGGGCCTGGGGGCTTCACTAACCAATGCAATGGCCTGAACTCCCGAGGAAAGCTCGGCAGCCATGCTCATCACGGCAAAATACATCGACTGAAACGGATTTATATTGAGGTACTTATATGGCACGGTTACAACAGCATGCTTATCATCAAATTCAACAACCCGCAATCCTGCCAATAAACCCATGGGCATATTTTTCAGCATAAACAGTTTCATTAAAAAGGGTCGCCGGGCGGTTTTTCTTATATTATTGCTGTCTGCCATTGTTTATTTTGTTTTCGAACTTGTTCAAAGTCTTTTAATTGAACTATTGGTAAAATATTGGGTTAACTTTAAACAAGCTCTTCGTTAAAATCATCTGTTTAATTTAAAAAAACCGAAGGCGCAAAATGCACCTCCGGTTACTTTTGGTTAATGATTAAAAGTTATAACGATTGTCTTCAATAAGCTTGTCGGCAATCATTCGGCGGGCATCTTTAACGTTTACAGGATTAACCTTGGTAAAACGTTTCATACCCATCAGCATGGCCTGGCGCTCGTCGCCTTCGGCAAAGGAGTTAACGGCATCCACACCAATTTTGTTTATTCTCGAAGCAGTGTCATACATAAATACGTCCAGCATGTTTTTGTACAGCTTCATTTTTTCTTCGTCGTATTTGCCATTGAGTTTTTCAATTCGAAGCATCATCGACTCGGCAGCGTAAGTGTACATCAACATATCGGAAACATTCATCAGAATTTCCTGCTCATTTTGAATTTTGTCGGTATATTTCTGCAATGCAGCACCGGCCACCATCAAAATCGATTTTTTAAAGTTGGCAATAACCTTATGCATCCCTTCGTAATAATCCATGGAGGTGCTGCCGAAATCAGGAATACCCATCAACTCTTTGGCAACTGCTTTTGCCGGAGTAAGCAGGTCGATTTCACCCTTCATACCTCTTTTCAAAATTTCACCAATGGTAACCATGCGGTTGATTTCGTTGGTTCCTTCAAAAATACGGTTGATGCGCGAATCGCGGTAAGCACGTTCTACCGGCATTTCGGCTGAATAACCCATACCACCGTGAATTTGAACACCTTCGTCAACAACATAATCCAGTGCTTCCGAACCAAAAACCTTGGCAATGGAGGCTTCGATAGCGTACTGGCGAAGTCCTTCAACCATGGCACGTCCCTTGTCCATTCCTTCGGCAACCAGCGATTCGATGGCGTCATCGATGTTTTGGCTGGCACGATAAGTCAATGATTCGTTGGCGAAAGTACGGATAACCATTTCGGCCAGTTTATATTTAATGGCACCGAAATTGGCAATGTTGGTACCAAATTGTTTCCGCTCGTTGGCATACTGAACCGAAAGATCAATGGTAGCTTTGGCAGCACCTGCACAGGCACCGGCTAATTTAATACGGCCAAGATTTAAAATGTAAAGAGCGATTTTAAATCCCTGATTTTGTTCTCCCAACAGGTTTTCGACAGGAACTTTTACATTATCAAAAAAGATTTGGGTAGTGGATGACCCACGAATACCCATTTTATCCTCTTCCTCGCCAATGGTAAAGCCGGGGGTTCCGCGCTCTACAATAAAAGCACTGAGGTTTTTGTCGCCTTCAATTTTAGCAAACACGATAAACAGGTCGGCAACACCGGCGTTGGTAATCCACATTTTATCGCCATTGAGGATGTAATGCTTTCCGTCTTCGGTTAATACAGCTTTGGTTTTACCATTGTTTGGATCGGAACCGGCGGTAGGCTCGGTAAGGGCATAGGCACCAATGTATTCACCCGTTGCCAATTTGGGAAGGTACTTTTTCTTCTGTTCCTCGTTACCAAAATAATAGATGGGCAGGGTGCCGATGCCGGTATGAGCCGAATAGGCTACGGCAAAGCTGAATCCTTTACCCATCTCTTCAACGGTAAGCATGGAGGTTACAAAATTTTGTCCGAAACCGTCGTACTCTTCGGGTAACGAAATTCCCAAAAGACCCATTTCACCGGCATCTTTTAAAAGTTTGGTAAGGGTTTCGTAATCGTGATGCTCCAGTTTTTCAACATTGGGCAAAACCTGTGTTTCGGTAAAATCGCGGCAGGTTTGTGCCATCATTTGTTGTTCTTCATTAAATTCTTCAGGAATAAAAATATCCTGTGCGCCGGTTTCCTTAATTAAAAACTCACCGCCTTTTAGTGTTTTGTTTTCTGACATTTTCTTTGTTTTTTATGATTCATTAATTCTTTTTCTTGTCATTTGGCCTGTGGCCGTCATTTGTTTCACGTCATTTGGCTTCGCCGTCATTAGCCCTGCGGGCGTCATTAGCTTTGCGTCATTTGGCTTCGCCGTCATTTGCTCTTCGAGCGTCACTTGCTTCGCTGTCATTTGCCTCCCGGAGGTCGGCGTCATTATGTTGTCATTGGTTCGCTTCGCTCACGTCATTTGCCCTGCGGGCGTCATTTAATGGCTTTGTTTACCAATTGATTTGATATAATTGTTTAGTTTAACACCAATTCTATCAATCTCATTTGTGAAAAACCCAAATTCATCTTCGCTAATTAATTTTCTGTTAGATGCTTTTGTTAACCAGGTTTTGGTTTCGTATAAAGAACCTCTTGAATAGTAGCTGAAATGTTTTGCTTCTTTGTAATGATACCTTCCGAAACCCTCACTCAGGTTTGCTGCAACAGAATCTACAGCTCTTACCAATTGCTTGCCAACAGTATCTTTAGAAAAGGTGTCCCATTTTATAACAATGTTCCAAACTTTTTCTCCAATATCCATGGATAGTTGATAAACCTGTAGTTCCTCTAATTTCATTGCTAATTCATTTTTAATATTAATTTCTAAATGACCACTTAATGACCACTTAATGACAGCCGACCTTTGGGAGGCTAAATGACCATTTAATGACGCCGACCTTTGGGAGGCTAAATGACTACTTAATGACAGCCGACCTCCGGGAGGCTTACTGACCATCTACAACATCTCATAAATCCCTGCTGCGCCTTGTCCGGTTCCGATACACATGGTTACCATTCCGTACTTTTTGTTGCGGCGTTTCAGTTCATTGAGAATCTGGACGGTAAGTTTTGCTCCGGTGGCTCCCAGCGGGTGGCCCAAAGCGATGGCACCGCCATTTACATTCACGATGTCGGGGTTCAATCCCAGCTCGTTGATAACCACCATACTTTGGGTGGCAAAAGCTTCGTTGAGTTCAATCAGGTCGATGTCATCCAGTTTCATTCCGGCATGTTTCAACACTTTAGGAATGGCTTTCATGGGGCCTACACCCATTTTATAAGGCTCCACACCGGCTACCTGGTAGTCAACAAGGCGGGCAATGGGAGTAAGGTTATAACGCTTAAGGGCAGCCTCGGAAACAACCAAAACAAATCCTGCGCCATCCGACATCTGCGAAGAGTTACCAGCCGTGGAAACACCATCAGCAGCAAAGGCAGGACGTAATCTTGCCAATCCTTTTAAGGTAGTGTCTCTTCTGGGGCCTTCATCCGTGTCAAAAATCTTTTCGCGGGTTTTCATCTTTTTACCGTCGAAATAATTTTCTTTAACGGTAATGGGCACAATCTGATCTTTAAAATAACCCTGATCAATGGCGTTGAGTGCTTTCTGATACGATTTCAATGCAAACTCATCCAAATCTTCGCGTTTCAGATTGTATTCGCGAGCCACCATTTCGGAGGTTAGTCCCATACTTAAATACCAACCCGGATTGTTTTTGGCAAATGCAGGGTTGGGAACCAGACGCCATCCGCCCATGTTGATCATCGACATGGTTTCAGCTCCACCGGCAACAATTACATCGGCAATGCCGGCACTTATTTTTGCCGAGGCAATGGCAATTGATTCAATTCCTGACGAACAAAAACGGTTGATGGTTGAACCGGGAACATCCACCGTATCCATCGACATCAGCGACAAAAGACGGCCCATGTTCATACCTGATTCGGCTTCGGGGAAAGCATTACCGACAACCACGTCGTCGATTTCCGATTTTTCTATTTGCGGGAAATCTTCCAGCAGCCGTCTGATAACTGCTACTGCAATGTCATCAGGACGGGTAAAGCGCAAAGTACCTTTAGGAGCTTTACCAATGGCTGAACGATATCCGCCTACTATATATGCATTCATAATTTTAAATTTTTCTTTGGTTAAACAATTTTGACGGTTAGTTTCTAAGAATTTTGCCTTTGGTAATCAGGCTTTGAATACGCTCCAGCGTTTTACGTTGCATGCAAAGTTCGAGGAATGCCCTGCGCTCCAAATCCAGCAGGTATTGCTCCGAAACTTCGGTAAGCGCCTGCGAAATTTCTCCACCGGCCATTACATAACCCAGCTTTTCGGCAATCAGCTTGTCGTGTTCCGACATGTAGTGTCCCACTGCAAATCCGTCGGCACCAACGTAAACCATTCCCATGGCTTCGTTGCCAAGAATTTTAATATCGTTGCGGGGTGCCGGTTGTGAGTATCCTTTTTCAACCATTTGCAAGGCTGTTTTCTTGGCATAAGCCAACTGATGTTTACGGCTTA
>WGDP01000006.1 GCA_015493215.1 Bacteroidales bacterium
AGCTTCATAAAGGAGCGGCTTTGCCACCGGTTTTGAATTGCATCGAAAACCTTTACAACACCTCTTATCGTGGGATGATTATACATAGTAATATATTCAAGACGATAAAAATACAATATTTCTGCATATATATCAATGGTGTAATCCTTTAATCCAAAAAAGAATAAAACCTACCTTTGCAAAAATTTTTATTGATGCATACCATTGAAAGAAGAACAAAGGCTTTTGTAAATCTTGGAGAGATCCTTTCGGGAATAAGTAATAAAGCTAAAATTGACAACATTCCTGATGCCCAACTTCGTGATAAAGCAGCTGCTTTAGCCGCTCTTATCAACACATCTCAGCAACAAAACGGTTGGTTTACACCAGAATTTGTAAGCAATGCACTGGTATCGCTGGGAGAAAGTCTGAAACCGGAAAAACTTGAAAGATGGGTTACCGGCTACCGGGATGAGTTTAAAAAAACCGGCACCATGCAAACAGTGGCGGTGATTATGGCAGGAAACGTTCCGGCAGTGGGATTTCACGATTTTTTGAGTGTGCTTATTGCAGGCCATAAAATTGTTGCCAAACTTTCGTCGGACGATGACAAACTGATGCCCGCCATTGCTGATGTGCTAACGGCAATAGAACCCGGATTTAAAGAGCGTATTGAATTTACCGACGGGCAGCTAAAGCATTTTGATGCGGTTATTGCCACGGGCAGCAACAATTCGTCGCGTTACTTTGATTATTATTTTGGGAAATATCCCAACATCATTCGCCGAAACAGAAATGGTGTTGCCGTACTTACCGGAAACGAAACGGAAAAGGAACTTAATGCCTTGGCCGATGACATCTTTTTATATTTCGGACTGGGATGCCGCAACGTGGCAAAATTGTTTGTGCCGGCAGGTTACGACTTTACTCCGCTGATGGATGTTTTGTCAGCCCGAAAGGAAATTGCCGACAACAACAAATATTTTAATAATTACGAGTACAACAAAGCCATTTTTATGATTAACGGCACACAACATTTCGACTCCGGCAATTTGTTGTTAACCGAAAGCAGCAGTTTTGCATCGCCGGTAAGCGTGCTCCATTTTTCCTATTATCAAAATAGTGACAGCCTTAAAAATGAGCTTTTGGTAAATCACGACAAGATACAATGTGTGGCTTCCAACAGCGGATTTATACAAAACAGTGTTCCTTTCGGACAAACACAATCGCCCGAATTGTGGGATTATGCCGATGGAGTAGATACTCTAAAATTTTTGTTATCAATTGATTAACAGAACGTTAAGGTTTGTTTAGGGGGTATGGCCACCCATCAAAAAAAATAATGTTCAAAATATTGAAAAAATGTTAGGATATTAAGCTGAATGTTAATATTTTTGCACCCCTTTAAATAAAGCATCGAAAAACACAGAAGAAATGAAGAAAGATATCCACCCAACCAATTACAGACTGGTAGTTTTTAAAGACATGTCGAACGACTATGCTTTTATTACCAGATCGACAGTAAACACCAAAGACACCATCGTTTGGGAAGACGGCAACGAGTATCCTTTGGTAAAACTTGAAATTTCACACAAATCACACCCTTTCTTCACAGGTAAGATGAAACTTGTGGATACTGCCGGTCGTGTGGACAAGTTTATGAACAAATACAAAAAACATTATACCCGAAAAACTCAGGACGATTAGTCTGCAAAAGTTTTTTTACCGTATTAAAAAAGCCCTTCCGTTTGGAAAGGGCTTTTTTTTGTTTGAATAAGATAAAAGGCTATTTATAAAACAAAAAAACAGCCTTCGCAATAAAACGGAGGCTGTTATTTAATTAGAAGCTTACAGGCAAACTTCAAAAAAATCCGATCTGTTTACTTCAAAATACTTTTACCGATAACCAACCGCTGAACCTGGTTGGTTCCTTCGTAAATCTGGCAAAGCTTAGCATCGCGCATCATTTTTTCAACAAGGAAATCGGTGGAGTAACCCTCTCCGGCCATTACCTGAACAGCATCGGTAGTAACCTTCATGGCCACATCCGAAGCGTACAGTTTAGCCATAGCCGACAGCATATTTTTTTGTTTGTTGCCGGTGTCGTACATCCAGGCTGAATACCAGGTAACCAAACGGGCGGCTTCAATTTCAGTGGCCATATCGGCAAGCATAAAGCTTACACCCTGATTGACGGTAACCGGTTTTCCGAACTGAATACGGTTTTTACCCCAGTCGCGGGCGGTTTCATAGGCAGCCCTTGCATTACCTACACTTAAAGCAGCTACACCTGTACGGGTACGTTCAAAAGTTTTCATGGCCAGTACAAACCCCTGTCCTTCGCCACCTATAAGGTTTTCTTTCGGCACTTCAACATCCTCAAAAATAAATTCGGTTTGCATGCTGGCACGCTGTCCCATCTTGCTTAAGTTGGAAACAATTTTTACGCCGGGCGAGTTGGTGGGAACCACAAAAGCCGACAGACTACGGGCACCTCTTTCAGGGTCAACTAAAGCAAAAACGGTAATAAACTCCGAAACACCGCCGTTGGTAATAAAACGTTTATGGCCATTCATCACATATTTGTCACCTTTTAAAATAGCAGTGGTTTTGATTCCTGCAACATCAGAGCCGGCGTTTGGTTCGGTCAGCGCATAGGCAGCCACTCCTTTTTTCTCGATAATCTCACCAAAGAAACGTTTCTTTTGCTCATCACTGGCACCCAACAACAAAGGGGTTAAAGCCAATGTATTAGCATCCATACAAATTCCTATTCCTACACAACCGGCACCAAGCTCTTCCGAAGACAGGGCACTTTCGAAGATATTATGTCCATGGCCGCCGAGTTCTTTGGCAACAGGGCCGTTCATCAAGCCTTCGTCATAAGCTTTTTTTACCACTTCCCAGGGAAATTCTGCCGATTCATCATACTTTCTGGCATTGGGAATCATTTCTCTTTGTGCAAAGTCGCGCACCTTTTCTTGCAGTTCTAACTGCTCTTTTGTTAACGAAAAATCAATCATTGTATTCTTTTTTATGTTAAGTGTTTGAAATTATGTACTTTATAATAAACAGGATTTTCATCTGCTAACAAAAATAATCCATTATATTTATCTTTCCCATTTTTGCATAAAAATTAAGATTATTTAAACCTCTGTACAAATAACAATCAAGATGAATTACCTCCCCTTTCAAAAAGGATTTAAAGCCTATCTTCAACTTGAAAGAGGCCTGTCGGAGAACACGTTGGCAGCGTATATGCATGATGTTTCGTTACTTTTCGATTTTTTAAATGTTAAAAAAGAGGGAAAAAGTCTGAAAAAAATAACCTACGAAGATTTAAAAGATTTTATTGCTTTTGTAAATGAGCTGGGGCTGGGAACCTATTCGCAGGCCAGAATAATTTCGGGAATCAGAGCATTTTTTAAATACCTTGATTTGGAGAACAGCATTGATACCGACCCTTCCGAATTGTTAGAATCGCCCAAACTGGGCAGAAAACTGCCGGATGTTTTGGATGTGGAAGAGATTGACAAAATAATTAAAGCCATCGACCTTTCGCTACCTGAAGGCACACGCAATCGGGCAATTATAGAAACACTGTACGGATGTGGCCTGCGGGTATCGGAGCTGGTAAATCTTAAGCTTTCGGAGCTGTTTTTTAACGAAGGTATTGTTTCGGTTACCGGAAAAGGCAACAAACAACGGCTGGTACCCTTGGGAGAAGAGGCAAAAAAAAGCATCTTACTTTATTTGCAATACGATCGTGTTAAAATTGAACCGGCCAGGGGGAGTGAAGATATTCTGTTTTTGAACCGAAGAGGCAGGAAACTCAGCCGGCAGATGATTTTTATTATGATTAAAAATCTTGTGGAAAAGGCCGGCATCAGGAAAAATATCAGCCCACACACTTTCAGGCACTCCTTTGCCACCCATTTGGTTCAAAACGGAGCGGATTTGCGGGCAGTACAGGATTTACTTGGCCACGCCTCCATTATCACCACCGAAATTTATACCCACCTGAACAGGGAAGACCTGAGAAAGGCAATTCTTAAATTTCATCCAAGGAATAAAGAGTAGGGGAAAAGTTTTTTATATTTTTTTGTTAGGTGTCAGGCAAAAGAAACAATACAGTTCCATTTTATTTGGAATTATATTCTTACCTTTGCAGCAAAAGTTTAACAATTGAAATTAATTCGTAAAGACAAATTATTAAAACTTAAAAGAAAGAATCGAGGAAATCTGAAACTTTCTAAAGCTATTGATAAATTGATTCTGGATATTGAAAGTGCGAACTGGAAAGAGAAACTGGAGCTTATTGATTCGAGACCTGATGCTGACAGAGTGCATCGCGACGGTTTCTTCTTTTTCGACATCAATATTCACCGAACACTAACTTTGGTTGTGTTCACAGAACAATATGCTGAAATTTTGTGGGTTGGTAATCATGATGAATACGATTCAATATTCAAAGGGAATAAAGATACAATTGAAGCCTGGCTTCGTAATCATGGAAAAATTAAATAAAATGGATAGATTAGAAATTGATAATATTCTTAAAGTTGATGAATTAAATAGCGAACTTGAATTTGAGCAAGCTACTGCAATTCAGGGTAAATTAAGGTGGATGGTAAAGGAAGACAGCTCCCTGGAGCCAATCCGTCAGCACTTGATGGCCTTAATTGAAAAATATGAAACTAAGAATTGGGAAAATGAAGCTGAAATTACTGACGAACAAATAAAAGAGAGTGACTTAGCTGAAAAAATTGTTAACGCTGAAATCCAATTTATTCAAAAACGGAAAGAACTGATCAAAGAAAAACTAAAAGAGAATGGAATGAATCAAAAAGATTTAGGCAGAATTCTCGGACACAGGCAAAATTATATGTCTGAACTTGTAAATGGTGTCCGTCCTTTTTCAAGAGACGATATTGTTATTATTCACCGATTGTTTGGTATTGACTTTAATGATTTAATACCACCCTTTTTGAAAAAAGAGGTAACAAACCACATAAATATGACTCTTGGAGAATTAAAAAATACAAAAGCCCGATTGAAATACAAAGATTTGGAGGCTGTCTAAAAATGGGGTTAAGCATTCATTACGAGGGTAGTTTTAACAAAAATTCAGTTCTGTCAGACTTAATAACTGAAGTAAAGGATATTGTAGAAACATTCAAATGGGATTATAAAATATACTTAGAAGAATTTCCGGAAAAGAATATTTATAACGATACTTATGATGGAAAAATCTACGGAATTAGTTTTAC
>WGDP01000007.1 GCA_015493215.1 Bacteroidales bacterium
CAGGCGAGTACTGGAAGTTATACCTGAGTATAAGGCAAACAAACTCCACGAACTACTACCCCAAAACCTCGAACTATAGTCTCCCCCACATTACCGCAAAGTAAATGGTTTTTCAACAACTTTTGATGACCTACTTGGTAGAGGGGATACGCTAAAACAAACAAATAGGCTGTTAGTAAAAAATTCATGCCCGATATGAGGATTACAGCTATAAGTGAGACTTCCTTGTTTTTATTTCTAATCAGGGAAATGCCAAATAGAAAGGCAAAAAAAGTTAAAATTCCACCTAAGACAACAAGTAAAATTCTAAGTAAAGGAGTATTGAAGGGTGTCCTATAGTTAGCGAGCCTTTCAAATTCTGAGTTCTTCGGAAACAAGTCGGGAATGCTAATTATGTGGTCGCCTTTTGCCAACTCTTCAGTCAAGTCAAATTGGACGGTAGAATCGTAAGAATGGTAAAAATACAGATTTACCAATCTGTCTTTTGTGTTCCAAATAGATGTGAGTAAGGTACCGTCTCCATTTCTGTTTCTACAGACATGCATTGTGTCTGAAAGAGTTGTACAATATGATAACGAAGTATTTAATTTATGAGTTTTTAAAAAATCGTCTCCGTTCCTATATCTTTCAAGTTTTCTTGCTCTATCATTATCTGTAATGGACGGGCAAAAATTCGATAATACATAATATGGGTCATTACCTTCTATTAGATTGTACGGCTCTACAATCAAATATTTTCCTGAACTGTCGATATAGATATATACATCATCAAAAAATATACTATTGTCGTATTGCTCAATGTATTTTTTAACTTCTTTCACAGTTGCACATTTATGGAGAATATCAGTTAAGTAGTCAACTTCATTGGTAATTTTAATCCTATTTGGAAATGGGTCATTCTGTTTAGGGTAATAGGCAGCCAATCGAGAAAATGTGAGTCCCATTTCATTCATCCCTGATTGCGGAGCAAACTTGTTTAGGCTAACTTTTCTTGATCCTGTGAATGCTGCTCCGTATTCGTTTTTGTTCTTAGCATTTTCAAACCAAATTCTTGACGTTGTTCTCCAAGCGTCTTCATTACAGCCAACCATTGTTTTTCCATCATCAGTTACTTTATACATACTACATGCATGAATCTTATTTTCAAATAAAATCAAGGAGAAAATGATAAAAAGCGATAAGTATAATTTGTTAATATTCATTCTCTTAAAACGGATTTTAGTTCCTTTAAATTGCATACAACGGTGAGTATATGAGGCGTTGGGCGTTTTATTGCACCAAACTTTCAATTTACTATGCCGTTTATTTATATTCATAAATTTCAATTTATCTACTTATCGCCCAATGCCTTATATACATTGTTGAACTAAATCCCTCCTTACGTCGGGATAGCTACAATAAAAGCGGCATAAAAGTAGTCAAAGATACTGAACGGGAGCATGGAGCTCCCGGATAAATTAATTTAATAATTTAAAATTCAGCATCATGAGACAACAACGCTCAAAAATTGTAGACGAAGCCATTCATAGTATCCATGGCTTTGCAAAAGTATTCAAAGTAATCCATCAAAATACCGTTTTGCGCGGACAAAGCAAAAGCACCTTTGAAAATTATCTTCGCAGGATAGCATTGATAAGCTTGCATTTCGAACGAATGCCCGAAGATATTTCTGATGATGAGATCAAGGAATACCTTACCGCTCTTGCCCTTAGCTCAAAATCACCATCCCGAAGCAGTTTTAAACACATGGTTTACGGACTGCGTTATTATTTTCGCCACATCGGACTCAACAAACGGGCTGTCGCTTTACCTTCGCTTAAAAATGACACCAAATTACCGGTTATCCTCAACCGAAGTGAACTCAAAGAACTTTTCAAAACGCCAAAGTTATTAAAACATCGCATTATTTTAACACTGGCCTATTCGGCCGGATTACGTTCGCAGGAATTGATAAAGCTAAAAATATCCGATATTGATTTTGAGCGAAAAACAATCCATATTCGTCAAAGCAAATACAAAAAAGACAGGATTGTACCTTTGTCGAATTACATCGCCCAAGGCTTAAAAAAGTATCTTGCTGTGGAACATCCCGACACCTGGCTTTTTAACGGAAAAGAACCCGATGGAAAATACAGCTCCAAAGGATTGAGTTGGGTAATGCGCGAAACTTTAAAAAAGACAAAGATTGAAAAAAAGGTCAATTTACATTCCTTGCGACACAGCTACGCCACCCATTTACTCGAAGAGGGGGTAAATATCGTAACCATAAAACAACTGTTGGGACACGCTACCATACAAACCACAATGATCTATCTTCATGTGGCACAACTGCCGCATACGCCACCTCATAGTCCGCTAGACACATTGTATCCATGACAAGCATGAACAGGTCAAAGTTTGAAATTGCACAAATCATTGAACGCTTTGGTGAAAGGTTTGTCGAAAAATACCATCCCAATAGCTGGCAATTGCGAACGTTAAACGCTTTGCAAATATGTCGCACTTCTGCTTTAGGTGGACATAAAGAGCAGTGTGAGAGCTGTGGTACTATAAGATACAGCTACAACAGTTGCAAAAATCGCCACTGTCCAAAATGTCAGGCTTCCCGTCAGGCCTTTTGGGTTGAAGATGTTTCGGAAAGAATCATAGATACAAAGTATTTTCATGTTGTTTTTACCATTCCCGAAACTTTGAATGAAATTTGCCTGTTGGACAGCCGAAAGTTTTACGCTCTGCTGTTTTCAAGTGTGTGGCAAACGCTTCGTACATTCGGCTACACGCATTATGGTGTTGAAAGCGGAGCTTTGGCAATACTTCATACCTGGGGACAAAATCTGAGCCTTCATCCGCATATTCATTGTCTTGTGCCTGCTGCAGGTATTTCTTTTTCGGGTAATATGAAAAAGATTGGAAAAAAAGGTAAATATCTTTATCCGATGCCAAAGTTAAGTATTGACTTTCGTTCAGTGATGATGAAAAAACTGAAAGCTCACTTGAAAAAGAGCGGTGTTTTGTCGGAAAATCAAAACATCATTGACAATGCCTGGCAGAAAGAGTGGGTGGTTTTTGCCGAGCCTTCTTTTGCTGATGCGGAACGTGTGATAAAATACCTTGGACAATATACCCACAGGGTTGCTATCAGCAACAATCGCATAAAAAATATTGATGGAAAAAATGTTGCCTTTTATTACAAAGACTATCGGGACAAAGGCCGGAAAAAGTTGACGACCTTAGACGGCGTTGAATTTTTACGACGTTTTACCATGCACATCCTGCCTAAAGGATTTGTAAAGGTGAGGTATTACGGCATTCTGAGCAACCGTTACAGTAAGCAAACGGCAATGTATCGAAAACCTTCAAAAAAAGTAAAAGACGAAACCGTTCAACAACGGGTAAAACGTTTAATGGGTTTCAATATACATCAATGTCCGAAATGCAGAAAGGAAACAATGCATACCGTGGAGATAATACCAAGGATACGTTCGCCAGTACATTTCCTTTTTCTTAAAAAAACGATAAATAATTGTAATAGTGGTAGATAAATTTCTTGCAAAAGCAGGAGTGGAATTACTTTGCCCTATAGTTTGCAAAGTCAAAGATTCAGTAATAGAAAAACCTTATCACACACAAAAAAAGTTGATATATGCTAGGCAACGAACCAAAAATCACAAAAAAGCACTATTGTTTTTAAACTGCCATTTCAATCTCTTCATAAAAAATCGTATTGAAAACCCATAACAAGGGAAGTCATTTTTCCCAGGGTGGATTTAGTTCAACATCTGCTTCATTCTTGGCTCTACGAGCCGAATGAAGGCTATTTATTGGCAGCAGTAATTTTTATTCTTTTTTCATATTGACTCCACTTTGCGTTTTCACAAACTCATCAAATTCTGATAATTGTTTTTTCAACTCTTCTTCTGTAATATTTTCATGTGAATTAACCCAATCTGCTTGCATTTTTGCATTTTCATCATTATCACATATTTTTTGCAAAACTTCAACTTCGTCCTTATTTAAAACTGATTTTAGTTGATTAGATTGGTATGTATCAAGAAATCCACCAAAGGGAGCATTAATACCAAACTTTTCTTCTATTGGTGTATCTTGCAAAGAAATGGGATATTTTAAGATATGTACAGTTAATAATAATTTAACTACCTTCTCAAATTCTTTTGTCCAAGCTAAAAGAGCATTTTCATTAAATCTTGTAAAATTCGCACGATTTAATTTGTTAGATGAAAATAAAACCCCCTTTGTGTGAGTATAGTCTGACAGGATACTATAAATTTTTTCAATTCTATCAAATATGTCAAAATAAGTATTAAACTCATTTATGTTATCAATGTTTTTAATTCCACTTATAATCTGTTTTTTAAATGGTGTGTTTTGTTCAGATTTATACCAGTTTTGAATAACTTCTTCAGCATTATCATTTTTGTCCCAAAAAATTGATAAAAGACCTAATTCAAATGCATTACGTAATGCTATAAAAGAATGCTTATAAAAAGAAAGTCTAATTAGTTGAAATGAACAATTCAATTCAAAACGACTTTCTGAGAAGGGAAAGAAATGCCCAGATCCAAATTTACCAATATATTGTGGAATAACGTCTCCAATTTCATTGTATGACCATAATAAACTGTCAATCTTACTATTTATTTCAGGATGGCTAGTCAAATACTTGTCTGTTAAGTTTTGATTTTCCTGATGATTAAACAATTGATTGAAAACGATATTGTTCATTTGTTTGTATTGTACTGAAATAGGTTGACCTTTTTTTGTTTATTTATTTTGTTCATTTCCTTGTGAAAAGTTATTTCCGAAGATTTTTTTTTAGGCCTTTGAAAGTGGCCAAAAAAAATCTTCAGAA
>WGDP01000008.1 GCA_015493215.1 Bacteroidales bacterium
ATATAATCATTTTCATCATATTTCTCCGAAGCCAGCACAAAACAAACCGCTCCTGAAGAAAAATTCACCAGTTCCCTCCATATTCCGGGAACAATGTGCAAACCAATGTACGGTCTGTCGAGATGTACAATTTTTTTATTGATACCATCATCAAGTAGTACATCAAAAGCTCCGCTAACCGAAATAATAAATTGATGTAGTTCTTTGTGGGCGTGTCCGCCCCTTTTCTCCCCACCGGGTACATCATACAAATAATATACGCGTTTCACTTCAAAAGGGACGTTTATATTATTCTCGATAGCAGTCATATTACCGGCAGGATTATGAATTTTGGGCAATTGGATGATGCTGCAATCGTAAACACTATTCTGTTTCATGCTTTGTGCCATTTTAAAAATTGTTTAAAATCCCTGATGTAATCTTCTTCACTGTAAAAAGTGGAGGAAAGCACCAAAGCCACTGAGTTCGTAGAAAAATTATCCATGTGCCTCCAGATACCGTTTTCAATAAAAAGTCCGGAATAGGAGCGGTTCAGATGAAACCTTTTTTTTTCGCTCCCGGAATTAACCACTACATCAAAACTACCAGATAAAGCTATAATGAATTCTTGCTGTTTTTTAAAAGCATGCCCTCCTCTAATTTGTCCACCGGGCACATCATAAATCCAATAAATCCTTTCAATTTTAAAAGGAATATGATTATTCTCTTCAACAAATGAAAGGTTTCCCCGAGGGTCTTCTATTTTTGGAAGATTTATAAGTCTTGCAATCATTTCTTTATTTAATTAGTGTTGAAAAATCTGAGTTTTTTTCCTACTTCAGTTTATTATAATACCACTCCGCCACTCTTTATAAACCCGTGGAGAGGTTATCGAGGCAAACTACTTTATGGCCTTTTTCGAGGAAATAATCTATCAGATTACTGCCTATGAAACCGGCACCGCCGGTGATAAGGATTTTTGACATTGTTTATTATTTTAACTACTATACTTTCTTAATGGTTTCTATAAGGAGTCTGCCACGGCCTTCTCCCGATAGGAATCTCCCGTTAGTTATCCCCCGATAGCTATCCCCCGATAGCAATCGGGAGGTCTCGCAGAATAGTTCTTCGTATTTTGTTTTGATGTTTGTATGTATTGCTCCGTGAGTTAGTTACGGAGGAGTAATTTGCGAGGAAGGCACGACCGAAGCCCGCCCGGATGAACTCCCCTGCCCGACTGTGTCATTCAGGCGGGCGTTCGGACGGGCAATCTTGTCCAACGCCAGCGCCTTAAAGTTCATAAAACAAATCCTTCCATTCCGGGTTCATTGCTTCAATGAGTTATTATTACTGATTATTGTCCAATGCCCGCTCCTGACACTACCACTACGTTTCAAAACGCCAAGCTCTTTTAATTTTTTAATATTATTTTCAATGGCGGTTTGACTAATGCCTATATTCTTACTTAATTGAGACAAAGATACATAGGGGTTTTTTTCGATTAATTGTAAAATCTTTAATTGATTATCACCCAACTTATCACCCAACTTATCACCCAACTTATCACCCAACTTATCACCCAACTTATCACCGGTAAAAACAGTAACCATAAAGCCTTCTGAAATATTTTTAAATTCAGGGACAGGTAAATCGGCATTATTAAAAGATTCAATAATCCGCTGTATTCCCGATCCATATTTTTCAATCAGCCCTAAATTTTTGCAAAAATCTGCAATGAGTTTATTTCTCGGAGTTGATTTGTAATTATTTGATATTAAATCTTCAACAGTAATTGTAGAGGGTAGCCGGCCAGGATTGTAAAACTCTATTTTATCATTATAAATCTTAATAATAGAGTCGGCAGCATGGCGGTAGTCCCGGTGAACAATCATATTTACCCTATTAGATAATTTTTCAGACGATTCTTAATATATCGTTTCCCCCATGATGTTTTTAAATATTTTTCTCTATGCGTAGCATCTTGCTGATTTAGGCATCCTTCAAAATAAACTAACTTTAAAGGCCTTCTATTTTTAGTTGATAATACTTTCCCTTCATCATGTAATCTAATTCTTTCTTTTAAATTTTTAGAATAACCAGTATAAAACTGACCATCTTTTTCGCTTTTTAAAACATAAATATAATAAAACATGGTTAAGAATTAAGATGCCGATTTATAATATCTAATAGGGTGAATAACAATTTCTCTGATGGCATCAAGAGGATACTGCCATTTTTGCAAATTTCTGGGTTGACCTGTAATAATTATTTCTTTGTTAATATGCTTTTTTATAAAGCTGATTACTTGTTCTACCTGTGTAAGAATATCTGATTTTGTACGTGTTGAATCTTTAATAATCGTATTGGTTTGAAACCTTCCAAGTTCAATTGTTGTCAGAACAGTATCTTTTCCTGTAAATAACAAATAGGCAGCATTAGTTAGTTTTTCATCCCTTATTAAATCGTTTTTTATTAAAAAGGTTAAGGGGTCATCTTTTATGGTATTTCCGGTTTGATTAATGGCATCAATAGCTTTCTGGACTTTCTCCAGCGAAATGTCATTAGTTTTAAACTGATTGTTGATGTGATAATCCCAACTTGTATTAAAAGATTGCAAATGATAATTAACCACTTCATTGATATTCATCAAATGGTTGGAGTTGATTATCCTTTTAAAATACTTCCCTTTGACTGAAACCGGTTTTATCGGTATTCCTGTACTGATAAAACAACAATCGATTTTTCGTTAAACGGAATTATTTCTGCATTTGGAATCAACGGAGGAGCGGTTTTTCCCTTTATCTCATTAATCCACATTTGAACCGTCTCTTCTGTTATGTCAACACCGGTAATCGTTTTGTCATTTTTAACCCCGACAAGTACTTGCCCTCCTTTAGTATTGGAGAATGCAACCAGCGTTTCAATAACCGCTTTGTTAAACGACTGCTTGAACTCCACTGTTTCTGTTTCACCACGTTGGATGAGAGATGTTAGTTGATTGGAAGTCATGGGTTGGGTTTAAATGAAAAATGAAAAGTGAAAAATGAAAAGTTTTAGTAGGTTCAGCGTTCTGAGTTTGGAGTTTTGGGGTTTGACGTTTGAAAGTATAAAGTGTAAAGGCTAAAGGCTAAAGTAAGAATTTGGCTATTGGTCTTTGGCTATTAGCTATTGGTTTTTGGCATTTTTCGTTTTTCATTTTTCATTTGTTTGTATTGCTCCGAAAGTTAGTTACGGAGGCGTAATTTGCGAGGGAAGCCCGCCTGAACAAGTTCATTCGGGCTGGCCCGCCTGACACATTCGGGCAGGCTTTAACAACACCGAGCCATTAGAGCTTAAACACCTTCTCCGACTTCTTGTCAACCATGTTCCGTAAATCCACTATCAACTTAGCGTGCTCTTTTACAAACTCCACATCAAAATCTTTATGGTTAGTGGTCAGCACCACACAGTCCGCATTTTTTATGGTTTCCGCAGTGAGTTCCAAAGAGTTAAAGGTTCTGCCTTCGTTGGTTCTTACCTGAGGGATGTATGGGTCGTGATAAACCACTTCTCCGCCTTTATGGGCAGTAATATCCATAATTTCCAATGCCGGTGATTCGCGTTCGTCATCAATGTTGGGTTTGTAAGCCACACCAAGGAAAAGGATGTTGCTTCCGTTAACCGCTTTTTTCTGACTGTTAAGCGCGGTGGCAATTTTAATATACATATAATGAGGCATGCGCATGTTGATATGTCCTGCCGTGTGTATCATGCTCAGGTCAAAATCATATTGTTTGGCAATGTGCTCAAGATAGAAGGGATCCAACGGGATGCAATGGCCGCCAATGCCCGGTCCCGGATAGAAAGCCTGAAAGCCAAAAGGTTTGGTTTTGGCTGCTTCAATCACTTCCCAAATGTTGATGTGCATCTTTCCCGACAGCAACGCCAGCTCGTTGATAAGACTGATATTGACCAAACGGTAAGTGTTCTCCAGAATTTTGACCATTTCAGCTACCCTTGGAGAACTTACTTTGTGTAAGTTATCGATTGCCTTTTTGTAAAGTGCTTCCCCTATTTCATATCCATCCTCTGTCATGGCACCCATCACTTTTGGCGTGTTACGCGTATGGAAGTTAATATTGCCGGGGTCAACACGTTCGGGTGAATAGGCCAGCCAGAAATCCTCGCCATGTTTCATGCCGCTTTCACGCTCAATGATGGGGAGCATCAAATCTTCGGTTGTGGTAGGATAGGTAGTACTTTCAAGGCTGATGAAAGTGCCTTTACTCATGTTTTTGCCAATATCGGTACAGGCGCTTTCGATATAACTCATATCGGGTTTACGAAACTTATCCAACGGTGTGGGCACACAGATAATGAGGGCATCACATTCAGCCATCTTGGAAAAATCGGTAGTAGCCGTAAGGGTTACTTTATCCACCACCTCACGCAATACTGCATCGCGGATGTCGCCAATGTAGTTTTCGCCTTTGTTAATTTTATCTACTTTTCCTTTGCTTTTGTCAAAGCCTATTACGTGTACTCCTGCTTCGGCAAAGTTAACTGCCAGCGGAAGTCCAACATAGCCTAAGCCGATTATACCAACAATCTCGTTATTGTTTTGAATTTTCTCCAGAAGGGTTTGTTTACTATTCATTATGAATGATGTTTATTGAGGTTCTTTTTATTTTTAAACAACGAATTGCACTGATTACACTAATTAACTGTTTTCCGCATGCGGAAAACCTTTCGTGTAATTCGTGTAATTAGTTGGAGTGTTTTTCCGGTTATTTGTTGTCGCTTACAGCATCTGTTTAAACTGACAACGAATTACACGAATTTAACGAATTTTTATATTGTTTCCTGATAGATTGAGCTAGTAAAACTAATGCAATAGCCGTTTGTATTCAAGGCTTTCGGAGCCGAAGTTAATTAACACCTACCTTTCAACTCGTATGACGAAAACGTCATTACTTTTTACTAACAATGGATTGCACTGATTGTACTAATTAACTGTTTTCCGCATGCGGAAAACCTTCGTGAAATTTGTGTAATTAGTTGGCTTTCGGAATCTGTTATTTCAGGATAAAATATCAGCAGGTTTCCTTATTTAACAAACTATTTTGAACAACCTTACTCCCTCTTACAGCTTCGCCTTCTAAGTCCCATGCAACATTGGCAAAGAACTGAAAAAGTGTTTATTATGTTATATAAATACACTACTCTTTTTCCCAGAGCAGAAGCACTTCGTTGTTTGGTTTCGTTTTTAGCAAATCACTAACCTCCGGCAGGGTTAAAATAACATACCGAATCTGCCGCTTAAGCAATTTTTCCACCTTTAATATAAGCTCCAGCAGATAATCTTTATTAAAACTGCTACCCACAAATATCAAATCAATAATCTTACTGTCAACACCTCTTGCAAGTGTTCCGGTTAAATAAACCTTTTCCAGGCCATCCAATTTTTTTACCACCTTATCAATAATCTGATCCAAACCAATGTATTTCATCAGCAACGAGTTTAAATCGGAAAAAAGAGGGTGTGTGGTGTTGGTATGATAAATCTTTTTATTGCCCTGACTTTCGGCAAAAAGAAGGCCTGCTTTTTCAAACCTGTTTAGTTCCTGCCGTATTGCATTGGTCGATTCATCAAACTCCGGCTCCAAACCCCTCAGGTACGAAGTGGTACTGGAGTTTAGAAAAAACTTTAAAAGAAGTTTAATCCGTGTTTTTGATGTTATCAACGATTCAAGCATATATTAGATTTACAATTTGTTATTTATCAACACCTTATTACATTAGCACATTTAACTGGCAACAAGTAATAAGGTATTGCTTTTTAACACAGTTCTATCATAGGAAGGGGGGGTAAATGGTTTTTTGGTTTTTGGTTTGCGTTTCGATATTTGGTTAAGATATCGAGCAACAAAATTACTCAACTTTTTATTTTTTGCAACTTTGAGGATAATTATTTTTAAACTTTTTTTCCTCATCGAATTGTTGGGTTGCGCGCTGCGCTTGCAACTTTTCTTATGTCATCTAATTACACGAATTAAACGAATTATTTAATTTCCGCTTTGCGAAAAACTTTTCGTGTAATCCGGGTAATTCGATGATAAGTTATCTCTTTTGAATATCATTGAGAGTGTTGCGCGCTACGCTTGTAACTATTTTTTTGATCATCTAATTACGCGGATTAAACGGATTAATTAGTTTTTCGCAATGCGAAAAACTTTTCGTGTAATTAGTGTAATTCGATGATAGGTTATCTTCTTAAAATGCTTTGAAAGGGGTGCGCGCTGCGCTTGTAACTTTTCTTTTGTCATCTAATTACACGAATTAAACGGATTAATTAGTTTTTCGCATTGCGAAAAACTTTTCGTGTAATTCCTGCCAGTCCGGTCAGGCGGGTGTGTAACTCAATGTTAAATTGTCGCTTTCAAAACATTTTAGGCGGGTTGCGCGCTGCGCTTGCAACAGATATTTTGTCATCTAATTACGCTAATTATACGAATTATTGAGCTTTTCGCTTTGCGGAAAAGCTATTCGTGTAATTCGTGTAATTCGATGATAGGCTATCTCTTTTGAATATCATAGAGAGTGCTACGCGCTACGCTTGCAACTTTTCTTTGATCATCTTCCGATAGCTATCGGAATACACGAATTAAACGAATTAAACGTCCCGTACAGTTGTCGGGATGGTTGTCGCTTCGAGGAATATCTTTTGCATATACTGACTAATTTGAGATTTGATAAAACAATAATCAGAATCTGATCAGTCTTTTATGGGTTAAACTTTTTGTTCCAAAGTTGAGGAGTATTCCAAGTTTAAAACCAGTAGCTTTTAAGTAGTTAATTGTTTGGGATTCTTCTTTCCCCGTTAACTCGGAAAGGGCTTTTGTCTCAACAATGATTTTACTATAACAAACAAAATCTGCTTCATAAAATTTTGATAGTGTTTGTTCTTTATAATCAATTGCTAATTTTTCTTCCCTTTTAAAAGGTATATTTCTTTTCTCAAATTCTATTGCAAGTGCTTCCTGATATACAGCTTCCAGAAAACCACAACCTAAAACGCTGTGTACTTCCATGGCTGCTCCAATAATTTCATAAGATTCTTTTGCGCAGATTAGTTTCTGAGGGTTCATGGGATTATCTTTTATTCATCGAATTGGCGGGTTGCGCGCTGCGCTTGCAACTTTTCTTTTGTCATCTAATTACACGAATTAAACGAATTATTTAATTTCCGCTTTGCGAAAAACTTTTCGTGTAATTAGTGTAATTCGATGATAGGTTATCTTCTTAAAATGCTTTGAAAGGGGTGCGCGCTGCGCTTGCAACTTTTCTTTGATCATCTTCCGATAGCTCCGATAACTATCGGAGGAATACACGAATTAAACGTCCCGTACAGCTGCCGGAATTGTTTTTACCAGTTGTCCATAAGAAGAAAATCGGCGATGTTTTTGTGTTCAACCCCTTCAAAGGTGTCCTGCCAAAGCTCATCAGTTGTAATGACATATTTTGGAAAATTGTCCTTTATTTTAAGTAAAGGCTGGTATTCCCTTTCTATGGTAGATTGTTCTGTCATTTTGTAAGCAATCTGTATATAAAGCTTTTTACCTTGCTTCTCCGCAATAAAATCCACCTCCATATTGTCCAGTTTGCCAATGTAAACATGATATCCTCTCCGTTTCAGCTCGAGCATCACTATATTTTCCATTACCCCGGAAATCAAATGATCTTTATATCCCATAAGGGCATACAGCAGAGAAACATCACTAAGAAAATATTTTTCGTTTGTTTTCAGTATCTCTTTCCCTCGCAGGTTATATCGGGGTATGCGATAGATAATATACGAACTTTCAAGGGCATTTAAGTAATTATAAACCGTATTTAAATCCATTTTTCGGTTTTGGCTTTTAAAGTAATCAGCCACATTCTTTGCGGAAAATTTATTACCGATATTATCAAAAACAAATTTTACAACTCTTTCCAGCAGTTCAATATCACGAACTTTATATCGTTGCACCACATCGCGCAAAATAACGGAAGAATAAATATCGTAAACTATCTTATAAACCTGTTCCCTGTCATAATGTACTGAATGTACGGAAGGGAACCCGCCAATCCGTAAATAATTTTCAAACTCACGATAACGATCTATTACTTCCTCCCCTGAATATTCCTTTTTAAAATCTAAATACTCTGCAAACGAAAGGGTATAAATATTGAATTGGATTGTTCTTCCGGATAAGTAGGTTGCCAACTCGGAAGAAAGCAACCTGGAATTGGAGCCGGTAATATAAATGTCCGTATTAAAATCTACCTGCAAAGCATTAATCACCTTCTCCCATTCGTTAACCTCTTGTATTTCGTCTAACAGAATATAATACTTTTTACGGTTGGTAATCTTTGATTTTATATATCCGTAAAGCCGGTCTGAATCTTTTAAATCGGAAACCACAAAGCTTTCGAAATTGATGTAGATAATATTTTCAGGATTAACACTGTTCTTTTCCAACTCCTGTTTTAACAACATCAGTAACACAGACTTTCCACTTCGCCTGATGCCGGTAATTACTTTAATAAACGGTTTGTCAATAAAGTCTTTGAGCCGGTTAAGATACAGATTTCTGCTTATCATCATTACTTTTTATGGTTACAGGCACAAAAATAGAAAATATTCTTAGATATTTATGGTTACAACCCGTAAATCCTTAATATCATCATTCTTCTTTTGTCTCACTGCTTTTCTTAATTGTTGTTCTTTTAAACAAAAGCAGAGGATGGAAGCATTGAGTGTTAGATTAATGGAAAAGTTATTTTATCAGATTCCCATTTGAGTAATCACCTGATCAATATTCCCCACCCCATTTTCAACATTTATAAACTCATTTTCCGGCACCTCGTAATCCTCATCCACTCCGGCAAGGTGGCTTAGTTTTCCTTCATCGGCCAGTTTATAAAGTCCGTATTTGTCGTTTGCACGACAGAACTCAACATCGGCGTTCATGTATATCAGTTTGAAGCGCTCTTTGCCAATGATTTCTTTTACCTGTTGCCGGATATCCTCTTTGGGCGAAATAAAAGAGGCAATACAGATGATTCCCTGAACGTTGAGGAGCTTACAGATATGAGCTACACGGCGCAAATGCTCGGCACGGTCGGACGGAGAGTAATCCAACTCGCGGTTAAGGCCGGCGCGAACGGTTTTTCCGTCCAGTACTACAACAATCTTACCCATGGAAAAGAGTTCTTTTTCAAGGCTGTAGGCCAGTTCATTTTTTCCGCTTCCATGAAGCCCCGTAATCCAGATAGTTTGTCCTTTTTGACCGTAGCGTTTTTCGCGTTCTCCAGTTGATATCAGACTGCCTTGTTTAACAATGTGTTCCCGCTCTTTGTCAGTGATGCGGCTTGGGAGGCTGTCGCTACTTACCTTATCCAATATCATACCCACAGCCACCGTGTTATGGGTAACGGGGTCTATCAGAATAAAGGCACCGGTTTGCCGGTTCTTTTTATAAGCATCAAAGTAAAGGGGTTCGGTAGTGGTCATTACTATCCGTCCGATTTCATTCAGCTTGAACAGCTCGGCATCACTTTTTTCAAGGGTGTTAACATCAACACGGTATTGAATTTTGTCGATGCGCGCTTTGGTGCTGTGGGTGTTGTGCTTTATGTAGAAGTTGGTGTAAGGGTCCATGGGGGTTTCGTCCATCCAAACCAGCATGGCTTCAAAGTGGCGGTTTACTTTGGGTTGATTGTCAGGGTGAACCAGCATATTGCCTCTGGAGACATCTATTTCATCTTCCAGTACAATGCTGATGGCCTGAGGTGGGAAAGCTTCATCAAGGTTGCCATCGTAGGTGGTTATCTCTTTTATTTTGGAGGTTTTTCCCGAAGGAAGCACCATAATTTCGTCTCCTTTATGTGCAATTCCCGAAGCCATTTTGCCGGCAAAGCCACGGTATTGTAAATCAGGTCGGATAACGTACTGCACGGGGAAACGGAAGTCTTCAAAGTTCCTATCGCTGCTTATGTGGACTGTTTCGAGAAACTCAAGCAGACTCTGTCCGTGATACCAGGGGGTTCTGTTGGAAATCTCTACCACGTTATCGCCTTTGAGGGCGGAGACGGGAATAAAAGTAATGTCGGGGATATCAAGCTGGGTGGCGAAGGCTTTGTAGTCGTTACAGATTTGGTCGAAGACCTCCTGTTTAAAATCCACTAAGTCCATTTTATTTACCGCCAGCACCACATGCTTAATGCCCAGCAGCGACACGAGGTAGGTATGTCGTTTGGTTTGTGTGATAACTCCCTTGCGGGCATCGGCCAGCAGGATTGCGAGGTTGGCTGTGGAGCCACCCGTAATCATGTTTCGGGTATATTGCTCATGCCCGGGGGTGTCGGCAATGATGAACTTCCGCTTATTGGTTGAAAAATAGCGATAAGCCACATCGATGGTGATACCTTGTTCGCGCTCAGCTTTCAGCCCGTCAAGCAGCAGGGCATAGTCGATGTCTTCGCCGGCGTGCCCCTCACGTTTACTGTCGCGTTTAAGGGCTGCCAGCTGATCTTCGTACAGCATTTTGCTGTCGAACATCAGTCGCCCAATTAAAGTTGATTTGCCATCATCCACGCTGCCTGCGGTGAGGAGGCGGAGGAGGTCTTTTTTTTGATCCTGATCGAGGAAGTCTCGTATGTTCATGGTAAAATGTGTCTTGTTAATGAAGATAAAAGAAACAAGATAAAAGATAAAAGTATTGGCTCCGTCGTTTATTTTGAATCTCTTTTTATATTTTCCGATGAAGAGTTAGGAAGAAAAAAGATAAAAGATAAAAGATAAAAGTTTTGGTTCTGACTATTTTCTTGTCCCTTGTCTCTTGTTTCTTGTTTCTTGTCTCTTTTATCTTGTCTCTTTTATCTTGTCTCCTCTCTATTTCTTATTAACAATTGAGCCTAGTATCTTTTTTAATTCACCTGACTCAATTATTAAACTTTTTATTTGCTTTTCTAATTTTGAATTATCATTAGTTGCAGCAATTAAGCGCAACCAATAATTTGATTCTCTCATTTCTTTTAAAGCTATCCTAACTTTATTTATAAAGTCAGCCCTTGAAATACCGGCTTGACTTTCCTCATAATTTGCTCCAGAAGATGTTGAAGACTTTCCCAACTGATATCTAAATAACTTACTTATCTCCGATTTATCTAACTGCTTCAGTAAATTCAAAACGTTGACAGAAAAGTTAAATAACCTATCATTCAAATCATTCTTTTTACTCCTTTCTCCTTCCATCTTTTTTCTTTTTTCTTTTATCTTTTATCTTGTTTCTTTTATCTTGTTTCTTAAAAATACCCTTCCCTCTTCTTCTGCTCCATACTTGCTTCCTGGTCGAAATCGATAACGCGGGTGGTGCGTTCGGAAACGGTAACGGTCATCATCTCTTCAACGATTTTTTCGATGGTGTCGGCTTCGGATTCGATGGCGCCGGTGAGCGGGTAACAGCCGAGGGTGCGGAAACGGACTTTTTTCATTTCGGCTTTGGCCGCCAGCTCCTTTGGCATGCGGTCGTCATCAACAAGGATTAAGTTCCCGTCAACATTAACAACCGGACGCTCTTTGGCAAAGTAAAGCGGCACGATGGGAATATTTTCCAGACGAATGTACTGCCAGATGTCCAGCTCAGTCCAGTTGCTGATGGGAAATACCCTGATACTCTCGCCCTTGTGTACTTTGGCATTGAAGATGTCCCACAGTTCGGGACGCTGGTTTTTGGGATCCCACTGATGATATTTGTCACGGAAAGAGTAAATTCTTTCTTTGGCTCTGCTTTTTTCTTCATCACGGCGAGCACCGCCAAAGGCGGCATCGAAACCATATTTGCTAAGGCCTTCCAGTAATGCCTGTGTTTTCATCACATCGGTATGGACTTTTGAGCCGTGGGTGAAGGGGCCTATTCCCTGTTCAAATCCCTTTTTGTTGTAGTGCACGATGAGATTCCAGCCATTTTCTTTGGCATATTTATCACGGAATTCGGTCATTTCGCGAAATTTCCATTTACTGTCGATGTGCATCATGGGAAAAGGTACTTTGCCGGGGGCAAAAGCTTTCTCAGCCAGACGCACCATCACAGAGGAATCTTTTCCGATGCTGTACAGCATCACGGGGTTTTCAAACTCAGCGGCCACCTCACGGATGATGTGAATGGCTTCGGCTTCGAGTTCCCGTAAATTGGATAGGGTGTATTGGGTCATTTGTTGATAGTTAAAAAGTTTAAGGTTTATATAACTTCCGTCGGGTCAAAACGAATCTCGGGTAATATTTTTATGAGCATTTGCTTTATGGTTTCATCAATATCAGGATTGGTGTTGTCCACGCGTAAAAAAGGTGCTTCGGGAATTTCAAAAGGTGCTGATATTCCAGTGAAGTTTTTTATTTCGCCGGCACGGGCTTTTTTATAAAGACCCTTTGGATCGCGGTTTTCACACACTTCAAGGGGAGTATCCACAAACACTTCCAAAAAATCATCTTCCCCAATTATCTCTTTGGCCATATTTCTTATTTCATTTGTAGGACTAATAAATGAGCACAGCAAAATGATACCACAGTTCATAAAGAGTTTGGAAACTTCAGCAATACGCCGAATGTTTTCTATTCTGTCTTCTTCGGTAAATTCAAGATTTTTATTAATGCCTGAACGGACATTGTCGCCATCAAGAATCTGGCAGAAATAGCTTAATTCAAAAAGCCTTTTTTCCAGATGGCTGGCCAGTGTTGTTTTTCCCGCCCCTGAAAGTCCTGTAAACCAAATAACTTTAGCTTTTTGCTTAAGAAAAATCTCCTTGTCCTGGCGGCCTTTAATTTCGTCGAATACGGTATGGATGTTGTTCATAATGATTGATATTAAAAGTTTGAAAGTTTGAAAGTTTAAAGTTTTGATTCAACCTGGAACCTGATAGGATTATCGCATTACAATAAACCACGGATTCAAGAGGTTTTCTTTATTATAAGCTAAAGGAGTATTCGTTTCTGCATTGGTAACCATACCACCTGAAGCACGTACCACAGCATCGCCTGCGGCAGTATCCCACTCCATCGTAGGGGCAAAGCGTGGATAAATATCAGCTATTCCTTCGGCAACCATGCATAACTTTAAAGAGCTACCTTTTGAAACTATCCTCACCTTATCGTGCTCGCTTTTAAGCTTTTCAATAAAATCTTCAGTTTCCTTATTCAAGTGAGAACGGCTGGCAACAATGCCGTAATATCTTTTATTGGGTTTTACAGGTATTCTGTTGTTCTCAACAAGTCCTGCCATCAGATTTTCTACGTTAGAGGCCTGTTCAATTTTAAATGCACCCTGTTTTTCATCCCCCACATAAAGAACATCCAAAACCGGGGCATAAACAACACCCATTACCGGTATATTATTATTAATCAGAGCGATATTCACTGTAAATTCGCCATTTCGTTTAACAAACTCTATGGTTCCATCCAGCGGGTCGACAATCCACATGGTGTCCCAACTCTTGCGTTCGTTGTATGGAATGCTCTTACCCTCTTCGCTTAGCACAGGGATTCCCGTATTTTTTAATTTGGAAACAATTATGTTGTGAGCATTTTGATCTGCCAGGGTAATCGGAGAAGTATCCTTTTTATACTCAACAGTAAAGTCAGTACCGTAAACCTCAAGTATTGCTTTGCCCGCCTCAATAGAAGCTGTGATGATTGTTGAGAGGTTATTCATAATGATTTGATTTATTATTTTTCGGGCATGCTTTCGCCTTCTAAGTCCCATACATATCTTATACAGAACTGGACTTAAGGCATTTTGCAACATACACGTTCTAC
>WGDP01000009.1 GCA_015493215.1 Bacteroidales bacterium
AATATCGGCATGCAGCTTACTGCTTATGTGCCCGGTTCGCGCGAGCCGTTGCCCTTCGATTTGCAATATGTGCTTACCAAGCGGCTGGATCATGTGCCGTTCAGGTTTTCGTTTATTTACGACCATATTGAAAAGTGGAATCTGTACTACGAAGACCCTACCAATCCTTCGGGAGGGGTTGACCCTGTTTCGGGCGAGCCGGTTTATAAAACGGGAATGGCAAAGTTTGGCGATAACCTGATGCGCCATATTATTGTGGGTGGTGAGTTTTATATTGGCAAGAACCTGATTTTAAGAGGGGGTTATAACTATCGCCGCCGGCAGGAGCTGAAGATGAACGATAAGCTGGGTATGGTTGGTTTTAGCTGGGGGATAGGCATAAGGGTTTATAAGTTTAAAATTAATTACTCACGTGCGGCTTACCATCTGGTAGGCTCACCCAATTATTTTACTGTTTCGTTCGACCTGAACTCGTTTGCTAAGAAATAGCCTCGGATATCTTGGCCGGTAGGATAGTATGGTAATATTTTTCTTTTCATAGTTCAATTTTGATATAACAAAAGAACCTAAGTTTTCAGATTGCCCGCCCGAACGTGCCTGTTTGGCGTGGGCAGATTCTATGTCATCCGGATTACAAATCCGGACGAGCTTATGAGCTTTATTGGATGTCAAGCCCTCGGTATCTTACGGGTAACAACACCGAGGGTTTGACTGCCTGCCTGCGGCAGGCCTGACGAGCTTATGGTATTGTTACCGAAGTTTTTTTCCGAGATAAACAATTCCGTTGGAGCGGTGTCCGTTCATGGTTTTAAAGGTGATGGGCGTGCTGCTTATGGTTTCAAACGGTTTTGTGAGTTTTTCAAGATAGCTTTTGTCGTGATGACGTAAAACAGCTCCTTCGGGAAGTTCAAAAACACCGTATGTTTTATATTTGTTATAAAAGGCGTTGTATCGTTTTTTGTTGCGCTCATCGGTGTTTAAAAGAAAATCGTTGATGTAAAGGATGCCACCGGGTTTTAACACACGTTTGATTTCGCTAATAAGGACAGCTTGCCGGTTATCATCAATAATACAGGTTAAAACGGCAAATAAAATAACCATGTCTGCCGAGTTGTTGTCCAACGGAATTTTATTGCTTTTTGAAACATGAAGGTTAAGGTGGGGGAACGTTTGCCGCCCACGTTGTATCATGCCTTCGGAAAAGTCGTAGCCAATGGTGTTTTTATAGCCATGTTGCCACAGGCTGTTTAGTGTGCGGCCATAGCCACAGCCGTAGTCGATGATATGTGCCTCCGGTTTCAGATGTTTCTTTAAGGTGTTGATATCGAGAAGGGTGGTAAACTTCTTTGTTTCGGAAACGCTGTTCCAGTAGGTTTTTTGATTCATGGGTTTGTTGTTTATGGGGTGTTATTTGGCCTGCGGCTGTCATTAGCCCTTCGGGCGTCATTTGGCCTGCGGCCGTCATTTGCTACGCTGTCATTTAGCCTTCGGCTGTCATTAGCCCTGCGGGCGTCATTTGCTTCGCTGTCATTTAGCCCTTCGGGTGTCATTTGGCCTTTGGCCGTCATTTGCTGCGCTGTCATTAGCCCTTCGGGCGTCATTTGCTGCGCTGTCATTTAGCCTTCGGCTGTCATTTAGCCCTTCGGGCGTCATTTGCTACGCTGTCATTTAGCCTTCGGCTGTCATTAGCCCTGCGGGCGTCATTTGCTACGCTGTCATTTGGCCTTCGGCTGTCATTTGGCCTTCGGCTGTCATTAGCCCTTCGGGCGTTATTTGCTTCGCTGTCATTTACCTATGGGTTAGGATGGTAAGAACTTCTTTAAGGGTGGCGGCTTCCATACAGTTTGGGCTTTCAACTTTGTCGGCTTCTTCGTGCTGCCACGAGGTGTGATAGGGTACAAATATAGCATAGGCACCAATGTTTACCACCGGAATGATATCCGACTTCCGGGAGTTGCCAATCATTAAAAAATCTTCCGGTTGAACATTTAACTTTTTCAGCAGTTGCAGGTAGTTTTCTTCTTTTTTATTGCTCAGAATTTCAACATGATGAAAAAATGATTTTAGTCCCGAGTTGGTTAGCTTTCGTTCCTGATCCAGCAGGTCGCCCTTGGTAACCACAATTAATAGGGCATCGGTTTGATGAAGCGTATTAAGTACCTCTTCAACGCCATCGAGCAAAACAAGGGGCTTTTGTATAAGCGCTTTGCCAAGGTCGATAATTGCCTGAATGGTTTCCGGTTTAACCTGGTTTTTGCTTACGCGTAATGCAGTTTCGGTCATTGAAAGGGTTAATCCCTTGGCGCCGTAACCATAGAGCGACAGGTTTTGCATTTCGGTTTTAAAAAGCTCATTGTTAAGGGTTTCTTTATCGCTAAAATCCTGTAATAGGTCGAAAAACTTTTCTTCGGTTTCCCTGTAAAAAGGTTCGTTTACCCAAAGGGTATCATCGGCATCAAAAGCTATTATTTTAAAGTTTTGTTTCATTTGAATATCAATATGAGATTAATGGGTTTTTAATATAACCCAATGTGCATTTAGCACAAAACAAAAAGGTTAACAAATCGAAATAAAGATTCCTGAATAGTTGGTGCAAACTAATATGTATCAGAAATTAAAAACCGATTAATCCGGATTAAAAATTTCCGGCTTAATTCAAAAGCATAATAATGATATTTATCACAAATGAATTGCTAACCTGAATAATAAAAGCTCCCAATATGGGAATAACTGCAAAGGCAATGGGTGAAGGCCCATGTTTTTTGCTTACGGCAGCCATGTTTGCCATGGCTGTGGGCGTGGCACCCATCGCAGAACCAATATAGCCTGCCGATATTATTGCAGCATCAAAATTCTTACCCAAAACCCTAAAAAGAACAAATACCGTAAAAATCAGGATAGCAACAGTTTGTACAATAATACTTACCAGAATAAATAATGCTTCTTGACCCAACTCCCAAAATTTAAGTCCCATCATTGCCATTGCAAGAAACAGCCCGAGGCTTAAATCGGAGGTCACTGCCAGCGTGGGTGAATTTGACGGACATTTCATTTTTTTGAATAATAGTGGCACCAGGTTTGCCAAAATGGCACCACCCAACATACAAGTAGCAAAAAGTGGGAGTGTAAAATGAATATAATCAAGGAACATACTCATATAAATACCAAGGCCTATTGAAAGGGCAAGCATCAAAATAATTTTAAGCGTAGAGTCATAATCAATTACAAGGTTATGCCCATGTTGCGATCCAATGGGAATCTCGGTATCGGGTTTAGTTTCAGGCTTTAGATTATTTTTGTTGATAAGATATTTGGCGACAGGACCGCCTAACGTACCGCCAATAATGAGGCCAAACGTGGCAGAAATCATTCCCACCTCCATTGCGTTTGTAATATCAAATTTTTCCTTTAAAACAGGAACCCACGATACGATGTTGCCGTGTCCGCCCTGCAAGGCAGCAGAACCTGCAACAATGCCAAGTGCAGGATTTTGATTAAAAAGTCTGGCAATAAAAATGCCGATATAATCCTGCACGAAAATATAACCTAGGGCAAAAACCGTAAGTATCAACAAAACTTTCCCTCCTTTAACAATACTTTTTATTTCGGTAGAAAGCCCTATGGATGTAAAAAATATTACTAATAAAACGTCACGGTAATGGGTAGCAAATTTGATTTCAACACCGAATATCATAAAAACCAGCCCGAAAAGCAAGGAAGCCACCAAGCCACCCGTTACCGGCTCGGGAATATTGTACTTTCGAAATACACCTATTTTTTTGTTCAGGTACTTTCCAAGAAATAGCACCAGAACAGCAGCAATAATTGTTTGCCTTGGATCAATTTCTATTACCAAACTACATAAATTTAAGAGGTGATATTAAACCTATCATTATCCTTCCCTCACTATAATCTTTTTTATAAAGGCCATAACGGGTTTTGGCATAGTTAGAATACCTGTACCAGCGTCCGGCAAAGCCGAGAAAAAATTTCAAGTCAAAATCCTCCCACGGATAAAATTCAATGGTTGGAATTACCGAATAAACTGTTCTAAATTTGTTTTCGTTTTTTTTCGGATCCAAATCGTCCCTCCAATTGGCAAAATCAACAAAAGCATCAACACTGAGCTGCCATCTGGAGCTGAACTTATAGGTGGCTCTTACCCAATGACTTTGATACAAAGTTTTCTTTACCGCATAATTGTATAGGCTATCGGGTATTTCATCACTGATAATTCCGGTTCTGTCCAGTCCTTCCGAACTGATTTTATAATCGTAGGCAAGGTCAAAATGTTTTGAGTGAAACTGGTTTCCTAAAGCAATATAATGTTTTCCATAATGTTGAGCTTCAACAAAATAGGAATAAGACCATATTGTTGTTATTTTGCCGTTCCAAAAACTGCCTCTCCAGTTAAATACAATAGCCCCCGGAAACTTTGAGGGAGTTACATCGGGAACTGTGTCGTAGATATCTTCAAAAGTACTCGTTCTTGAGTTCAAAACCTGAAAGCCGAGCGAATGATTATCCGATAATTTGTAATGAGCCTCAACACCTGTAAGGAAGTTGTCTGCCATTTCAATGATATCAGAATAGATGTAAATATCAATCGGGTTAAGGTCGAACTCAATACCACCCCAGTCTGCATAAGTTTTACCAACGGTAAGTTTCCACCGGTCGCTCAACGTAAATACCAAATAGGCAAAATCAACATTTTTGATTATTTTATCTATTGACTGTGGTTCGAATGTGTTTGTAAAGCGATAACGGAAACGAAAATATACATTTTTATGCAGGTAACCTTTGGTTTCAAGTCTGAACTGTTCAAATTTAAATTTTGAGCTCTGATACTCACCGTTCAGAAAGTCGTTCCTGAAATCCAGCTGAGTATTTGCATACATGTCAATATTTTTCAGGAGTTCCTGTTTGTTTTCAGGGATGATAGACCGGTATTTTCCCGCTCCGTCATCCGATTGTCTCTGTTGTGCATTCAGGTTAAATATTACACCTGTTAGCAGCAACAGAATAAATAATGCTCTTGTTCTCATAACCGGTAGTTTTAGGAGTTATTATATTTAATAATCCAGGAACAACTGTTGCAGGTTTTCACGGCTTCTCTTTTTCAGCAATGCCATCATAAGGAGAACTCTGGCTTTTTGAGGATTTAATTCATCGGAAGCAACTGTTCCGTATTTTGCATCATCAACTTCACCATGAATAAGCACAGCTCCTTCACATAAACGTGATGATCTAACCACCGGAATACCTTTTGAAGTAGCTCTTTTGGCAGCTTCCAATGTTGTACTGGTCATATTTCCATCACCTACACCAGCTACAACTATTCCTTTAGCTCCTGCTTTCACCATAATATCTATCAGGTCAGGAGACATATCGGCACAGGCATAAACAATGTCAACCCGCGGCAATTCTTTAAGTCCGTCAACAGAAAATTCGCTTTTAGTGGTATGTAAACCGTGAGGATAATGATAAAATTCAACATTTCCGAAATTAACGTCACCCAGCTGACCGTGCATTGGTGCAGCAAAAGCATCAACGTTTGTAGTGTTTACTTTTGTTACCGAATGAGCACTGAAAATTTTGTCATTTATCACAACCATAATACCTCTGCCTTTAGCTTCAGGATTTGCTGCAACGGCAACTGCATTGTAAAGGTTTAACGGACCATCAGCACTTAAAGCGGAAGAAGGACGCATTGAAGCCGTTAAAACAACAGGCTTGTCACTTTTAACAACAAGATTCAGAAAAAATGCTGTTTCTTCCTGAGTGTCGGTACCGTGGGTTATCACAATACCGTCAACATCACCTGCAAGAAGCTCGTTAATACGTTTGGCAAGTTTTAACCAGATTTCAACGGACATATCTTGTGAACCCACGTTGGAAAGTTGCTCTCCTGAAAGGTTGGCAAGTTTCCTTATGTTGGGAACGGCATCTATCATAGATTCAATCGTAACCTGTCCGGAAGTATAGGCCGAGCCTGTTTCACTGGCTCCTTTACCGGCAATTGTTCCTCCCGTAGCAAGAATAACAACCTTGGGAAGTTTTGTGCTTTGTGAGTATCCGTAAGGAATCATAAATGTAATTAGCATAACTGCTAAAATGCTCTTTAAATGCAATTGTTTTTTCATAATTTTAGTTTTTTATTTTGATTATTAATTTTGCAAAACACTTTTATCTGACTTTTTATGTTTACTTCCTGTTTTCATATTTCGATTTATCTAATCCTACCATATTTGCAGGGTCAAGTAATTTTTTTATCTGATCTTCGGTTAAAAGTTTTTTCTCACGTACCAGTTCAAGTATTCCCTTTCCTGTTTCTTTAGCTTCTTTAGCAAGTTCGTCACCAACATGATGGCCTAAAACAGGGTTGAGCGCCGTAACGATTCCAATTGTTCTTTCAAGATTATGCTTATCAACATCTTCATTGATGGTAATGCCGTCAACACATTGTTCGCGGAAAGCTTTCATCCCGTTAGCAAGAATTTTTTGTGACTCAAAAATGGAAAGGCCTACAACCGGTTCATAAGCATTAAGCTGTAGATCGCCGTCGGAAGCAGCAATGTTTACAGTTACATCATTACCGAGAACACGATAACTAATAAGTGCTACCAACTCCGGAATAACAGGATTTACTTTTCCCGGCATTATAGAGGAACCGGGTTGGCGCGGAGGAAGGTTTATTTCAAAAATACCGTTACGTGGACCTGATGACATAATAATAAGGTCGTTGGAAATTTTTGATAATGTGGTAGCAAGTGTTTTTAAAGCAGAGGAATAAACTACAAAACCATGAAGGCTTGATGTGGCAGCTAAACGGTCATCAGCATTTTTTAAATCAAAATTTGAAATTTTACGTAGCTCTTCAATAACATATTTATCATATCCTTCGGGAGTATTCAATCCCGTACCAATTGCGGTTCCTCCCATATTCAGCACCATAATTGCCTTTTCAGCTTGTTCAATATTTTCCAGTTCCCAGCTAAGCATTGAAGCGTAAGTAAAAAACTCCTGACCAACGGTCATGGGGACAGCATCCTGCAACTCGGTACGACCCATTTTCAAGACATCTAAGTATTTATGGCCAAGCTTGTTGAATGAGGAAATAAGCTCTTTAAGTTGAACTTTCATCTCTTCATTTTGCATGAGCATGGTTAATTTAAGAGCTGTGGGGTAAGTGTCGTTAGTTGATTGCGACATATTTACTGCGTCGTTGGGAGAAATTTTGTCGTATTCTCCTTTTTTGTATCCGGCAAGCTCCAAGGCACGATTGGCAATAATCTCGTTGGCATTCATGTTGGTGGAAGTACCTGCACCTCCCTGATAGAGGTCGGTTTTAAACTGATCCAGAAGTTTACCGTCAATTAATTCCTGACATGCCGGTTCAAGTTTCTTCAACATTTCGGGTTTCATTTTTCCGGCTTGGGTGTTGGCTCGTGCAGCTGCCAGTTTTATCATACCCCATGCTTTGAGAAAGTCAGGATAGTCATTGGTGTATTGTCCTGAAATTTTGAAATTTTCCATTGCACGTGCGGCTTGCGCACCGTAATAGGCATCGGCCGGAACTTTTATTTTCCCAAGAAGGTCTTCTTCGGTACGATATTTCTGTGCCATAACACTGGCAGAAAGAAACATAAGGAACACAGCAATTGAAATAAAAAACTTTTTCGTTTTCATAATTAATGTTTTTAATGGATATTGTATTGTTAAATAATTGTTATCAAAAGCAACGATATAACTACTGCAGAAACAGTTACCACAAGCCCCGGCAACATAAAACTGTGGTTTATTAATAATTTCCCAATTTTTGTCGTTCCCGTTTGGTCGAACGATACGGCAGCTATTACAGTTCCGTAAGTTGGAAGGAAGAAATAGCCGTTAACAGCCGGGTAAACTGCTATTAAAAGAGGTACAGGTATGCCGAGCGCTACACCGACCGGCAATAAAATAGTGATAGTTGCCGCCTGACTGAAAAGCAACATGGAGAGGAAGAACAATCCGAAAGCAAATACCCATTGGTGTCCTTCTATCAGAGATTTTATACCTTCTATTATAACGGTTTGATTACCCTGGTAAAAAGACGATCCCAACCATGATATTCCAAGAATAGAAATAAGAGCTACAATACCACTTTTCATGGTTTTTCCACCAATGGTTTTTTGCGATGAAGCCTTGAAAAATATCATTATAATACCTGCAGTGGCAAGCATAAGAATAATGATTGTACTGGCCATGGATATTTTTCCGGTTTGCGCTTCACCGTTTACCATCGTTTCATAGGCAGGCCTCAATTCGGGGAACATACCCACTACTACCACCAGTAAAATCACCAAAAAGAATATGATTGTTGAGCCTCGGGCCAAAGCTAACTCTTTGCCTTCCAGAATCTTTTTATCGCTTTGTGACTCTTCTTTTAATAATCCTTTCGCCAGTTTTTCCTGATAGACAGGGTCTTTGTCTAACTCCTTGCCCCGTTTCATCACCGATAATGCTCCAATAAATACTGCAATAAGTGTAGAAGGTATTGTTATCATCATTATTTGCGGAAGGGTTACATCCAGCCCGGCAAGAGAACCTACCAAAGCCACTGTTGCAGCAGAGATAGGAGAAGCAACAAGTCCGTGCATGGCTGCAATAACACTTATTGACATCGGCCTTTCAGGCCTTATACCGGCTTTTCGCGATATTTCGGCAATAACAGGAAGTAAAGCATATATTACATGTTGTGTACCCGCAGCAAATATTAAAATGTAAGTAACAAATGGTGCAACGAAAGTTATACTTTTAGGATTTTTACGCATTACCTTTTCGGCAATACTTACCAGATAATCAAGCCCCCCTGCAGCTTCCATTGAGGAGAGCGCAGTAATAACCGCAAGAATCATTCCCAGCACTATTACCGGAGGACTCCCGGGAGGCATCCTGAACAGAAAAACAAAGATTATCAATCCGATACCTGCAATAACTCCCATCCCGATACCACCTACACGGGCACCTATGACAATACAGGCAAGAAAAATTAGTAGTTCAATGTAGAGCATGGTTGTTTACTTTAAACAAGTTCTTTGTGTACAAAAATAAAAAAATTAAATAATATGCATGGCGGGTTTAATTTGTTTTTCATGGATATATCGCTATCTATTGATGCTATATTGTTGAAGAATACCAATTAATTTTTAACCAGCTCAAGGTTAACTCTCTTTTTTCCATTGGTTTTGGAAGAAATCCATACTTCGGGTTTGCTGTTTAAGTTGTTTTTATCGTAATACATTACAAATATTTGAATGGGTTTGCCAATGTACTCTGTTTTTAAAGGTAGGTAATAGGTGTAGTTGGCATCTCGTTGAGCCACTAAATATTCCCAGGTATTGGAAGGGTAGGAGGGTGCCCTGTCGGGAGCGCCTGTTAATTTGCCGTTCACCAAAGCGGCCACATAGGCACCTTCAACACCATGTTTTCCGTTGATTGCTATGCTTAAATAGCTGCTGTCAGCCAGCTCGTTAAAGGTAAAGGTGGTGCTCATGCTTTTGATACATTTCATTTTTGAGGGGTGGGCAAACAGGTTTGAAGCGTGCCACCTGCTTCTGTCCATCGGCCTGCCGTTTGAAAACCCTTCTATTTCGGAAATGTAGCAGGGCTGGTAGCGAAGTCGCAAATATTGAATGGTGTCGCCAACGGGGATAACCATCATTGTGTCGGCAAGATAGGTGATGGTTCGCCAGTGAATTAAATCGGATGACACTTCGGCGTAGTTTCCTTCCTGATACAGCAGTGGTTGCAGTTCAAAATAGTCGGGAATGTGAAACACAAGCGAATCGATATAAACGGGGTGACCCAAATTTAACCTGAAGGTTCCTCCTTTTATCCTCAAATCGAAATCGTATTTATGAGAGAGGCCAAAACCGGTTTTGTAGTTGCTGTCAAACAGGTTTTTATCCCACACGGCACGGTTTACAAAGGTGGGCTGATTGAAAAAGGCATCTCTGGCTTTTTTAACTTGTGGGATGGAAGTTTTTCCCGATCGCATCAGCGACCTGACTTCCAACGCATTGTTGTCGGCAGCAAAAACGGTGGCTTCATACAGGGCTTCAGCATTGTCGGGTACAGGGATTTCGGTTAGGTTGGCTATTTTTCTGTGCGGGGGCAGTTTTAGCCTTTGTCCCGGAAATGAAACTTTAAGGCTCTTTCCTTTAAGAAGCCGCTTATCCGGTTTTCCGTTTACCATAACTTTTTGATACAGCTCGGGATGGTTTAATTTAATTATGGTGTTCGTTTCCGGACTGCCCAACACATCTACCAGTGTACTTTTTCCGGCTACTTGTCTGATAACTTTACAGGGTGCGCCTACAACAGGTTCGTTAAATGATGATGTTGTTACCAAAAAGAGGGCGGCACGAAACGGCTCCACGGTTACGGTGTAACGGTCGCCGGGGGTGAAGGTTCCCAGGTTTTCTTCGCAGGGATGTAGCTGAATTAGTTTTACGGAGGTTTTTTTTGTTTCCAACCCGATTTGGCTGCCCAATGACAGTTGATATTGAACCGGCAGCCACGACAGGTTTCGGAGGGTTAACAATCGTGTGTTTGAGTCGCCGCGCGACACTGCATAAGGACCATATTGTGCTTGTGGTAGCACCATTCCGTTTACCAAAATAGTGTCGAACTGGCGATGTAGGTTGTAAATGCGAGCGAGTTTTGAGAACTCGTCATCGTTTAACAGCCAGGGGTTTCCGTAGATTTCGGGGGCGAGTATTAAATCACGGTTAAAGGCTTGTAAGATAAGGTCGTCATCCCAATTGTCGAGACATGAGGAGAGGCACACACCGTGGTCTTCGGTAAGCCGTTGAAGGCCCGGAACCACACCCCTTGAGATGGCCGCCGCCCGGTGATGAGGTGCTGTTGTGTTGTTGGTCATAAACACATCGATGTAGGTTTCGTCACCACCCCATAAAAAGGTGGTGGCGTAGGGTTTGGCTTTGTCGAGACCCAGACGGTGGTTGAGTAAAATCAAATCGGGCGACCAGGTTCGGCATGCTTTCATCATGTTAATAAAAGCATCTTCTTTTTCCTTGCGCAGCGGTCCGCAAACGGCATCAAACTTAAAAAGGGCAAAATGATAATTTTTGCAGAGGCTCACCATTTGGTTGGTTCTGGCTTGTTCTTCCTGCGGGGTGTTGCCGAAACCGTCGGGGCCGCCCCACACGCCCAGCCGAATGCCGAGGCTTGTGGCTTTTTGGTAAATGGAATCAAAACCGTAGGGAAATTGTTTTTTGAACCTTGCGGATTGCATGCTGCCGTAAAATCTTTTTCCATCGATGGCGCCGGCATCAAAGGCGTAAATGTCGAGCTGCATGCCGTATTGGGATTTCAGCCATGCAAAAAAGTTGAGGTTGATTTGTGTTTGTGCTTCGGTAGCTCCTTCGTTGGTGTTGTTTATCCAGCTGAAGTATTGTGCTTTGGAGGGGGTTTTTTCATCGGCTCCGGGAAACACTTTTTCCTGTGCATTTGCTGTTAACACAGATGCAAGAAGCAGGATAAGTGTAAGATAGGGCGGAAGTTTTGCTTTCATGTGTTTATAAATATGAGATTAATGGATTATTATCATACTGCTTTTTTATCATCGGATTAAATGAATTACACGGATTAAGTTTTTCGCCTGCGAAAAACATCTGTTAAATTCGTTAAATCCGATGACAGTCTCTTTGGAATTTTCATTTTTTCACCTGATTCCCAGCCAAAAATAGCAGAAAACAAGTGGGTTAAAATTTATTCGTTGTGAATGTTGCATGTTGTTTATTTTATTTATTCTCGTGCTAAAGATGTGTGGTCGTGGATGATGCGCCATCCGCAGCCGGTGTTTTTAAAAACAAGGGTGAAAAGGCCGTGGGGATGGTCGTTTTCGCGGGTGAGTTCCCATGAGCCGAAGGCCAGCGCCGTTTTGTCCGACAACATTTTGATGTCGATGTTGGAAAACAGCAGCCTGCCCATGGTTTTTTTATCGGGATAGCTTTTTAAGTATTTGTCAAGAGTGGTTTGCCAGCCGTAGGTTATCCTTCCTCCGGAAGCAAATCGAAGCGAATCGCTTTTGAGATATCCTTTCATAAATCCTTTTATGTTGCCCTGGTTCCAGAATTTTTGCTGTTGCATCATTACTGCTCTGACCTCGCTTTTCAGGATGTTAGTATCGTTTTTTTGGTGCGAACATGCCATGGTGGCCAATAAAAAAAGCAACAATAGGTATTTTGTTTTTTTAATCATGATATGTAATTTTTGTAATCTAAAATAAAGCGATAAGGCAGCAGCGCATCTTCACCGGCGTAATCAATGCCGATGCGGGGTGTTGATTTTATATGGTTCTTATGCACACTAACACCTTTGTCTTCAATCCATATTAGGTTGCCTGACAAACTAATGCCATTTTGTTTTTTTGTTATTCCCAACGCTTTGGCCATTTTAGCCGGGCCGTTGGTAAGTTGATAGTTTATTTTTTGTTTTCCGGTTCGCTTTAACATGGTTTCGCATCCTGTTAAAGGGTAAATGGCGCGAATTAAAATAGCGTGAGGCACCTCCTTTTTACCTGTTACCACATTAAACAGGTGATGCATGCCGTAGGTGAAATAAACGTAGCTGATGCCGCCCTGTTGGTACATGGTTTCGGTGCGGGCGGTACGGCGGCCGTTGTAGGCGTGCGATGCTTTGTCGGTTACGCCGGCATAGGCTTCCGTTTCGGTAATGATGCCACCTGTTATGGTTTTGTTGATATGGGTGTACAGGTATTTCCCGAGCAAATCTTTTGCAAGCCTTACTACCTCTTGGGATTGATAGTAGGGTGGTGGTAGTTTCATCTTTTTATAATTTTAAAATAGCCATTTTTAATTGCGTTACATTTACTAACATCAATCATAATTTTAAAGTGCCAGAATATCGGTATTGTTGCTATCGGCTATATAGGCACGCAGCTGAAGATTGTAATCGGGATAAGCATCGGTAAATTTTTTGTATTTCACTATTCTGAAAGAGGCATCATTAAATTTTATTTCAAAAGCATCTTTGTTTATTGCTCCCGGGTCATCAATAATAAAGTCCACCTCGTTTCCGGATGTTGTTCGCCAAAACTTAATGTATTCCATGTCAAACTTTTCGCGTAACCGGATAAAGGCGTAGTTTTCAATTACCACCCCTTTGTCGATTCGGGTTTCTATATCCTGATAAGTATTCAGGATTGCAGTTCTAAAACCAAGGTCGTTAAAATATATTTTTGGCATTTTAGTAAGCTCTTTTCTTATGTTTTTATGATAAGGTTTGATAAGTTGAATGTGAAACGATTTTTGCAGAACATAAATATAATTTTCTACAGCCGTTACTGATATTTTCAGGGTGTTCGATAACTCATTCATGTTAAGTAAGTTTCCGGTCTGTCCGGCTAGTAAAACGAGTAAATTATAAAATTTTTTTTCGTCTTTTATTTTGGATTCATAGATGTCTTTTTGCAGATATGAGTGGAAAATATCTTTAAGCAGGAGCCTTTTGTTTGCTTCGTCTTTTGCGAGAACAACGGCTGGATATCCGCCAAATATTAAATACTCTTTAAAAAGGATTTTTAGTTCGCGACGCTTTAAAGAGAGATATTTTTCATTGTTTCTGATTTTGATTAATTCATCAATTAATTCCGTTCCCCCTGTTTTGAAAAAAATAAACTCATCAAAAGAAAGCGTATATAATTTAAACAATCGTTTTCTTCCTGCCAGGGAATCTTTAAATTTTTTATCAATATAAAATGCGCTGCTGCCGGTAACCACTAATTTTAGGTTTGAAGCGTATTTATCATACAACAGTTTTATAAAGTTTGACGGATTGTCAAGATATTGTATTTCATCTATTAATACATAAGTCCTGCCGCTTGGCTCTAAAGTAAGATACATAAAAATGTTATCGGGATGCCGGTTGAGGTTTGCAAGTATTTCAGGGTCTTCCAGGTTAATGTAATACACTTTCTCGCTTTTTGATGTCAGTTCCGCTTCCAGTTGTTGGAGCAGTGTTGTTTTTCCTGTTTGCCGTGCACCGGTAATAATTGTATATTCCTTTTCGTAAAGGTGATTTGATAATTCGGTAAACAGTTGTCTTTTCAGCATCTTCATTGTTTTTTCTGAATATATTCTCGCTATTAATAAAGTGCTAAAGTAATGCAATTATCGTAAAAATACAAAAGTAAATGAAAAATATCGGATAATTTTCACTTAGTAAATGAAAAATATCGGATAATATTCATTTTGTAAACAAAAAATATCCATTTAAAAGCTCTTACGAAAGCAGCAAATAATATTTTTTCGCCCTAAAAGAAATAAAACATATTAAAACCTGCATATTAATAATATTAGTAATATTGGGCTTTGGATTATCTGCGAAAAAGGTTGTAGCCTGTTTTTGGTATAAATGTTGCCTTTACTGTTTTTTTAATGATTCAAATTACAGTTATGATTAAAAAACGACTCTTTCAGTTTGTAGTGATAAGCCTTTTTTTGATGGCCGGATTATCATCATGTACAAATTTTGTAAAAAAGCAGGTAGAGATTGATTTTTCCGATTCAACCGGGCGGGTTTTAAATGCAAAAAGCGATAGTGTAACTCCTATTTACGTGGCTATCGCTTCGATGACATCTCCGCGGGAAACCTTCAATTATTATCATGATTTGATTGATTTTATATCCGCTAAAGTGGGTCGCCCCATTTATATTAAAGAAAAGAAAACCTACGAAGAGGTTAACGAGATGTTGGCCGAAGGTGAGGTGTCCTTTGCTTTCATATGTTCGGGTGCGTACATCGATGCTAAAGCCAACCATGGCGTAAAGCTATTGGTTGCACCGGTTATCAACCATCAAACCTATTATCAGGCTTATATAATAACACAAAAGAATTCCGGTGTGAACCGGTTTAAAGATTTAAAAGGACACAGCTTTGCTTTTACCGACCCCATTTCAAACACCGGTTTTATGTATCCTGAAAAGCAGATACGCAAGCTGGGATACAAGCCGAATCAGTTTTTTTCGAAAACCATTTTTACTTACGGACACGACATTTCCATCCAAATGGTTAACAAGGGAATTATTGATGCTGCTTCGGTACACAGCCTTATTTATCAGTACATTGCACGGAAATACCCCGAGCGTATTGACAATATTAAAATCATTAAAAAATCGGAGTTGTTTGGAATGCCACCGGTGGTAACCCCTTCAAAATTAAATAATAAGTACTATGCTGATTTGCGAAATATCTTTTTAAATATTAATCAGGACAGCACCGGCAGAGTCATATTGGACAAATTGGGGATTGAAAAGTTTGTATTGGTTAACGACTCTATTTACAATAATGTGAGAAAGTTAAAAAAATAGTTTGTCCATGAAATCAGTTAATCTACCGCTATTCTGGAAATTTGCCATCACCATGTTCGTGTTGGTGTTTATCTTTGGAATGATTAACATGTTCATTTTGTGGAAGTCGGTTTACCGCTCTTTTGAAAACGAAATTGATAAGCGTTCGGTGGTGCTTTCCACCATTATTTCCGAAAAGGCCGTTGACCCCATTGTTTACGAAGATGTGGTAAGCCTGTACAATATTTTAAACGATATGGTGCGTAGCGATAGCAGTATCGCTTACATTTTTATTACCGACCAAAAAGGAAAGGTAGTCGCTAAAACCTTTGATACCGATGTGCCTCCCAGTCTGTTAACGGCCAACGATATTCATGGGGGAAAGTATAATATAGAGTTATTGGATGCAAAAAATTATAAGTTTCACACCATCAGAGATATTGCCTTTCCCATTCTTGGCGGACACATTGGTACGGTTCGGCTGGGACTTATTGAGGATAGCATTCGGACTGAAATAAAAAGTGCTACTAACTCGCTGCTGACAATGATTTTACTGTTTCTGGTGATTGGGTTAATAGGAGCTTTCGGCTTTTCATATCTGATAACCTCGCCCATCCATTATATTAGTGATCAGGCGCAACATGTTAATTTTGACACACTTGATTTGGATATTAAGGAACCGAAACACCCCCGATATAAAAGGTTGCTTAATTTTTATTTTAGCGATGAGCTTGACCTGTTGGCAGCTAAATTTAATGAGATGTTAAATAGGTTAAAGCGCAATTATAGCGAGCTTCAACGAACACGCAACTCATTTGTACAGGCCGAAAAAATGGCTGCAATAGGTACACTGGCTGCCGGTATAGGCCACGAGATAAATAATCCTATTTCAGGTATAAAAAACTGTTTGATACGTATTTCAAAACAGCCTGAAAATCTTGAACAGACGGCAAACTACATCCGGCTTATTCAGGATGCTACCGATAAAATCGAGAATGTTACACAACATCTGTTGGATTTTAGCCGAAAACAGGAATCGGTTTTTACCATTATTGATGTTTCCGAAACGCTTAATAACTCCATCTCATTAGTAAGTTATAAGGCTGAAAAAGCGCATATTAAACTCGTCCATAATTTTAATAGCAGAGTTAATGTTGTGGGTAGCCAAAATCATCTTGAACAGGTGTTTTTAAACCTGTTGCTAAACAGCATTGATGCCATTAATGAGGTTAAGGAAAGGAATCCCGAATATGAGGGAGTCATTAAAATTTTGCTGAAAAAAAATCATGGCAAGGTGCTCATCAATATTGAAGATAACGGCGTAGGCATCAGCAATGAAAATCAGCGTAAAATATTCGATCCGTTTTATACTTCTAAAGAAGCCGGCAAAGGTACAGGGTTGGGCTTATACGTCTCTTTTAATATAATTAAGGAGCATAACGGCGAAATATATTTTAAAAGCGAACCGGGAAAGGGAACTGTTTTTTACATTGAGTTGAAGGAAACAAAAAATCAAGGGTTATGAAAATATTTGTGGTTGACGACGAAAGAATAATCAGGGTGGCGCTGGTTGATGAATTGCGCGATGCCGGCTATCAGGTTAAAGAGTTTTCGAGCGCACAAACAGCTTTGATGGAGATGAAAGATAATGTACCGGATGTGGTTATCAGCGATTTAAAGATGCCGCAAATGGATGGGTTGGAGCTGCTTAAAAGAACCAAGAACCTTTCTCCCGACACCTGTTTTATTTTAATGACGGCTTACTCAACTGTTTCTACGGCAGTAGAGGCCATGCGCAACGGCGCTTACGACTACATTACCAAACCTTTTAACAACGAGGAGCTTTTAATAATTGTAAAGCGGGTTGAAGAGTTACGGTGCATGCGGCAGGAGAACAAATACCTGCGTAAAGAGATTGAAAAAAAGTTTGAACTCTCGTCGTTTGTAGGTCAAAGTGCACCCGTTGCCAGGGTTTTCGATTTGGTAAAAATTGTTGCCAACAAGCCCACCTCTGTATTAATTACCGGCGAAACCGGAACGGGTAAGGAGCTGCTTACCAAAGTAATTCACTATAATAGCGACCGGAAAAAGGGGCCGTTAATAAAGGTGAGCTGTGCCATTTTAAGTCGTGAAATTTTTGAAAGCGAAATGTTTGGCCACGAAAAAGGAGCATTTACAGGCGCCGAAAAGGAAAAAATCGGTCGTTTTGAACTGGCTCATAAGGGAACCCTGTATCTTGATGATATTGACGACGTTCCGTTGGATATGCAGGTAAAATTGTTGAGAGCCATCGAAGAGCGCGAGATTGAACGCGTGGGCGGTAAGGAACCCATTAAAATTGACATCCGGATAATAGCCTCCACCAAAAAGGATTTGAGGCATCTTGTGGTGGAAGGAAAGTTTCGTGAAGACCTTTTTTACCGTCTGAATGTTTTCCCCATCAACATACCTCCTTTGCGCGAGCGGGTACTCGACATTCCATTGCTGGTCGATTACTTTGTGAAACAGTTTTCGGAAGAGGAGCACATTACGGTAGAGCCTGAAGTTTATGAAATATTAAAATCGTATCCGTTTCCGGGTAATACGCGCGAGCTTAAAAATCTTACCGAAAGGCTTGTGTTAATGGCTCAAAACGGCAAGATTACCAAAGATGTTATTCCGGCGGAAATTAAATATCCCGGAAAATCCATTGTGGTTTCGGGTTTCGACAATAAAACCCTCACCGAAATTATGGATGACGTTGAGCGCCACTCTATTTTTATGGCATTGGATAAAGCCTCTGGCAATAAAGCCAAAGCGGCTGAAATGTTGGGCATTCCGGCTTCCACATTAAAGTCAAAACTCAGCAAGTATTCGTGATACTTTCCTTTTCAATCATTACATCTTCCCATAATTTAGTACAGAACAATTAGGTGGCAAAACCGAGCGCTTTGCGTTAAAAATCAATTTTTTGTTTGATGGTCGAATATTCGTCGATTAGCGTCAGGATTTCGTCGAGTTCTCGTTGGTGCCAATGAATAAAAAAACTTTTTTTTAAAAATTTATTTGTTTTTTTCTGCTTAGCTATCAGTCCACTATAGATAGCTGTATCCAATAACCGTTTTTTATTTCACAGGTGGCATATCAGTTGCCTTATCCGCATCATAATCATTTACGAACTGGTAATTAATAAATTAATTATGATGAAAATAGTAGTAAGTTTTGCAGCGGTCTTGATGTTTTCGTTTTTGGTATCCTGTACCAAAGATTATTATGTTAAGCCCGATGCGCCATCGCAAAACGTAAGTTTTAAAAACGATGTCATCCCCATCTTTAACGATAACTGCGTAAGCTGCCACAACGGTAGTACCAGCCCGAATCTTACGCCGGACAAAGCTTATGGAGAGCTTGTTTCGTTGCCAAATTTAGTTGTTCCCGGGAATCCTGATGGAAGTGAACTCTATCAAAGGGTAATGGGACAGGGTTCGATGATGCCTCCCGGAGGGATGATGCCCCCCGGTGGAATGATGTCGCACAATAAAACCGATATAATTTATCAATGGATTAAAGATGGTGCATTAAATAATTAGAAATCAATAATAATATGAATACAATAATACATAAACCGGGCTTGCTGATTGCCTTACTGCTTATGCTTTCGGTACCCCATCAATTGCTTCAGGCTCAGGATAACAATAATGCCGAAGTAAAAAAAGTGCAAAAACCGGTCAGAAGTCCGTGGGAATCCGGTATGCTGATTGAAACTCAAACCGGATTGGTGCTGCCTCAAAAAACGCTGGAGTTTGTTATTCAGCACCGCTTTGGAAATATAAATAGCGGAACTTTTGATTTATTGGGAATTTATGCCGCTTCCAACATCAGACTGGCTTTAAATTACGGTCTTTTCAATAAATTTCAAATTGGAATTGGTACTACAAAAAACAAAAAGTATCAGGATGTAAACTGGAAGTACAACATCCTTACACAAACCCGTTCGGGTAGTATGCCTTTGTCGTTAACCTACTATGGTAACATTAGTTACGATGCCAGGGAAGAGGAATATTTTGGCGCCGATTATAAAGTTTCCGACCGTATTTCCTATTTCAACCAACTTATTTTGGGACGAAAGTTTTCGAGGATTGTAAGTGTTCAGCTGTCGGGCAGCTATTCGCACTACAACCAAATCGACACCACAAGTTTTCCGGGTATGAAACACGATGTTTTTGGCGTAGGCCTGGCGGGAAGGGTGAAAATCAGCCCGCAAACATCCATTACCATGGAATACAATCAACCGTTAAACACACCTGATAACATCAAACCAAATTTGTCGCTGGGGGTTGAAATTGCCACCAGCTCTCATGCATTTCAAATTTTCCTCACCACCTATAACGGCATTGTGCCGCAGGAAAATTTAAGCTATAACACCAACGATTTTTTAAAGGGCGATATTCTGTTAGGGTTTAACATCACCAGGCTTTGGGGATTTTAAAATTGGTTAATTATGAAAGATAAAAAGGTTCAGAAGAAAAAGGATTCGAGTAGAAGGGACTTTCTCAAGCTTGGTGTATTAGCTGGAGGAGCCGTGGTTTCCGGTGTAGGACTTAGTGCCATTGCCGGAAATCCGGGTTCAACCGGCGAAAAAGTAAAGGTGATGACCACCGACGGTAAGCTTGCCGAGGTTGACAGCGGCATGTTGCATAGTTGTGGTTCATGCAGCAGCCACGTAAGCAACGAAGAGGCAAGAAAAGGAATACCTGGAAGAAAGTTTGTGATGGTTATCGACCTGTCGAGATGTAAAAATGCACGAAAATGTATTTCTGCCTGTCAAAACATGCATTACCTGCCCAAAGACAAAGAGTGGATAACCGTAAAACTGATGCAGGAATCGGAGGAAACAGCACCTTACTGGATGCCTAAAACCTGTTACCATTGCGATGAACCTCCTTGTACCAAAGTCTGCCCGGTGGGTGCCACTTTTAAAAGAGACGACGGCATCGTGCTGGTTGACAACGAAAGGTGCATCGGCTGTAAATTTTGTATGAATGCCTGCCCTTACGGAGCGCGCATATTTAACTGGGAAAAACCAAAAGGTATCCCTCAGGAAATACTCGACCGCCCCTATAACATCGAAAGTGGTGCCCCGCAAATATTTGGTACCGTGGGAAAATGCGATTTCTGTCCCGACATGACCCGCAAGGGAATGCTGCCCGACTGTGTTACCGCCTGCCCCAATGGCGTGTACTTTTTTGGCGATCTGAACGAAGATACCGTAACCAACGGCTCCGAAACCTTTCGCTTTAGCGAACTGATCAGGGATAAAGCCGGATACCGTTTCCATGAAGACCTGGGTACACAACCCAGTGTTTATTACCTGCCGCCGGTTGACAGAAATTTTCCCGTGGAAAGCGGTTTTAAAGGTTTGTCAGACGAGGAAAAGGCAAAATATAAAGTTACTGACGATTAAAACAAGCATACAATGGAAATAGACAATAAAACAAAAGAAGTTTTAAAAGAGTTTTCGCCTCAGATAGAAAATTTTAATCGCAGGTTTAAAATCCTGTCGGCCATTCTGATTGCCATCATGCTGTTTGCCCTGTACGCCTTTTACCGCCAGGAAAAAGAGGGTCATATTATTACCGGCATGCGCGATAATGTTGTTTGGGGGCTATACATTGCCAACTTTGTTTTCTTTATCGGTATCAGCTATGCCGGGGCGTTAATTTCGGGTATTCTTCACCTGCTTAAAGTGGAGTGGCGTAAGCCCATCATCCGAATTGCCGAGTTTATCACCGTCATTGCAACAATCATTGGCCCGTTGTATATTTTGTTGTGTATGGGCCGGTTAGACAGGTTGTTTAACCTTGTGCTTTACGGAAGAATTCAGTCGCCGATTATTTGGGATGTTATTGCCATTACAACCTATATCATCGGAAGTTTTCTGTTTCTCTATCTTGCCATGATACGCGATTTGGCCATTTTGCGCGATACACCCGGTTTAAAAATTGGTAAGTTCAGAAGATGGTCTTATAAATTTCTTGCCATTGGATATCAGGGTACCAAAGAGCAGGATAAACAACTCGAAGAATCCATCACCATTATGTCGGCCATTATTATTCCCATTGCCGTTATCGTTCACAGTGTGCTGGCATGGATATTCGGTATGACCTTGCGCCCGGGGTGGCACAGCACCATTTTTGCACCCTATTTTGTTATTGCCGCTATTTTTTCGGGAACCGGCGTGCTGATAATGGCCATGTGGTTTTATCGCAAGATGTTTCATTTGGAAAAATACATCACCAAAAAACATTTCGACTATCTTGGTATGTTGTTGCTGATAATGGCAGCAATTTACGGCTATTTTACTTTCAGCGAATATCTTACCGACTGGTACACCTCCGAAACATGGAATGCCAGGGTGTTGAAAAAAATGTTCGACCTGCATCAATACGGATGGTGGTTTTACTTTTCGGTACTTGTGGGTAATTTGCTTCCCATTATTGTTATCGGCATTAAAAAACTACGAACCATTAACAACGTGGCCTTGGTTTCCGCCATCGCCGTTTTGGCTCTTTGGGTTAAACGATATTTAATCATTGTTCCCACCTTGGAAACACCACTGTTGCCTGCACAAGACACTCGTATGGAATGGGTGCATTATTCACCTACCTGGGTTGAATGGGCTTTAACAATGGGTGGGGTTGCCTTCTTTATTTTTGCCTTTATGATGTTGTCGAAATACGTCCCCATTGTTCCCGTGTCACTGGTATCGAAACCGGTCGAAAAAACAGAAGAAGTCGAGGTAAAACCAACTGTTGAAACCGTTTAAATTGTTAACTATGAATAAGAAAATTCAACATACAATCATAAAAAAACTTGGCCGCAGCCTCTTGATAATTTTGTGTGTCGCTTTAATTGCAGGTAATGTTTCGGCAGCAGGCAAGAAGTTAAAAACCCGCATCAAGGTTGAATATGTTAAAAAGGGTGACAATACCAAACAGATTAAAGCCACGGTTTCATCAAAGGTAAAACGTAAAAGGGTTACCTTAAAAGGTGTTGCCTTGAGTCTTTTCGACGAAACCGATTCAACCCGGCTCATCAGCACAGCTACAACCGACAAAAAAGGAATAACCGTTTTTACTTTGCCCGCTGATTATCCGGTGGGAAAAGACGGAGCACCTTCGGTTTTTGCCGTTCGGTTCGATGGAAGTGAAAAGTATAAACCCGCATCAAAAAAAATTGAAATTAAGGATGTAAAACTAACGGCTGATTTTAAGATAGTCGATTCGGTTTATACAATAGAAGTTGCGGCTAACGAGATGGTTAATGGCATACCGGATGCTCCCGTTTCGGATGTTGATGTGTATGTTTATGTAAAACGGCTCTTTAGTTTGCTAAAAGTGGGCGAAGGCTACCTGGAGGATGGCAAAGCTACCATCGAAATACCCAATGACATTCCCGGTGAATATAAAACCCATAACCTTGAGTTTGTAACCATGATTCCGGAAGCCGACGATTACGGCACGGTTGAAAACAACAAAACCATAAAGTGGGGTGCCCCCGCACCAAAATATCCCAAATACGACAATGTGAACCAACGTGCTTTATGGGAGCCTCGTGCACCTCTGTGGATGGTAATTACCCTTGGCATATTGCTGCTTGGTGTTTTTTACCACTACTTTTTAATAGCCTGTAAACTGTATAAAATAAAACAGTTGGGTAAAAACGAACGGGCATAATTAAATAATGAATATCAATAATTTACAAAAATTAAAATCCATGAAAAAAGTCAGTTTAAAAAAGGTTGTTTATCTGCTTGTTATCGTAGCATCAAGCATGTTTATCTATTCATTTACTTACCAGCCCAACCTCGACGAATGGGAGGTTCCGGCCAAGTATAAAAATATGAAAAATCCCACCGATAAAAACGATAAGGAAAACTTGAGTATCGGTAAAAGTCTTTACATGAAACATTGTAAATCGTGTCATGGAAAAACCGGACTGGGCGACGGCTCTAAATCGGATGAACTTGACACAGACCCCGGAGATTTTTCCACCGATTTAGCAGCTCAGAAAGATGGTGCGTTGTTTTATAAAATCAAGGAAGGCCGTGATGATATGCCCAGCTTTAAAAAGAAGATAAGAGACGATGAAGACATTTGGCTCATCGTAAATTTCATAAGAACGTTTGAAGAGTAGCGCTCTTTAATTTTTTGTTAAAAGTTTACCTAATTATTAATTAAATTCATTTCGAAATGAAAAAACCAATTACAATTTTGTTAACTCTGCTGATGTTTATTGGCATGAGTTTCTACTTCGCTTCCTGTAAAAAGGACGAAGGGCCTACGCAGGATGAACAGGATCAGGCTGCGTACAATGCCGCTGACGGCGTAAGGGGTGCACGGTTGTACGATCATGTGCTAAACGAAAAGCTAATCAACGGCGATGTTATGACTTCAAAACCTAATTTCTTTAGGTGTAAATCGTGTCATGGATGGGATTTGAAAGGAAGAGACGGTGTGTTAATCGACAAAAAATCTTCCGACACTTATCCTGTTGTGGCAGCTGTAAACCTGATTAACGATGTTCGTCCCAACGACGGTATTCGTACGATTTATGATGCCATCGCCAATGCAGGCGGACGTGACCCCAATTCGGGAACCTATGATGCTACCATGCCCGATTATTCAAAAATCCTTTCTTCGGAGGATATCTGGGATTTGGTTAAATTTATCAAAGAAACCGGACACCAGACCGATGATTTTTACACCTTAACCACTACGGGAACTTATCCAAACGGAACAAAAGAGTTTTCCGACATTGGCAAAAACGGTGATGCTGCTGCCGGTTTGGCAACCTATAATGCTAAATGTGCAAGCTGCCACGGTTCCGATGGTTCTAAAATTAATATTTACTGCCAGGGAGAATGGTTGGGTGACATGTTCAGGCACGATCCGCATGAAATTCAGCACAAAGCTGTTTGGGGTATGCCCATCGACCGTGAGCATATTGCCGGAGGTTGTACCGATGCCGGAGCTATGGCTCCCACCGGTATTACCGACCAGGACATAAGAAACCTGATGGTAATGGGACAGGATGAAGAAGCTTTTCCCGATTATCATGAGGGAAATACAGACCAGGAGAATTATGATGCCGCGGATGGTGTGGAAGGTGCCCGGCTTTACGATATGGTGTTGGATTACAAAAACATCACAGATGATAAGCTGAGGAGCAACCCTGATTTTTTCAGATGTAAATCGTGCCATGGCTGGGACTTGAAAGGAAGAAACGGTGTGTTAATCGACAAGCACTCTTCCGACACATATCCCGAAGTTGCTGATGTTGACCTGATTGGTGATGTTCGCCCCAACGATGGAATTCGTGATATTTACGATGCCATTGCCAATGTAGGCGGACGTGACCCCAATTCGGGAACCTATGACGCAACCATGCCCGATTATTCAAAACTCCTATCATCAGAGGATATTTGGAATCTTGTTAAATTTATCAAAGAAACCGCCCATCAAACGGATGATTTCTATACGTTAACTACCACAGGAACCTATCCTGACGGTACCAAATCATTTTCTGATATTGGAAAAAATGGTGATGCAGCAGCAGGGTTAGCCACTTACAATGCTAAATGTTCAAGCTGCCACGGTTCCGATGGTTCTAAAATTAACATTTATTGTAAAGGCGAATGGCTGGGCGATATGTTCAGGCACGATCCGCATGAGATTCAGCACAAATCTGTTTGGGGTATGCCATTCGACTGGGCACATTCGCAGGCAGGATGTGCCGATGCGGGCAAAATGCCACCTACCGGCCTTACCGACCAGGATATTAGAGATTTGATGGTAATGGGTCAAGACGAAGAAGCTTTTCCCGATTATCATAATTAATTCAAATATTTGGTTAATTGAATGGAGGCAGCCTTATGGGCTGCCTTTTTTTTGTATCAGTCAATGGGTTGGTGAACAAAGCTTAATCAACCCCTAAGGTTGTTAATCCAGCCGTTTTCGTTTAAACCGTACGGTAACTTTTTTTGAGTCCCTCTTTTTATCGGGTGCTCCGTCTTCCTTCTTTTTATAGGGCTTTTTTTCATCGCCTCTAAACGATTTTGATCCGGAATCCTTTTTGTATGGACGTTTGCCTTTGTTGTCGTTGTCGCGATATGAGCGCTTTTCGCCATCTCTTTTTCCACCTTTTTCAGAACCGCCCCGATAGGGCCGCTTCTCATCGCGGCCTTTATCATCTTGCGACCTGCTGTAATTTGATCGTTTTTTATCAAACCCTCTACTGTCATTGCTGTCGCGACGGTTATCCCTGTCGTAGCGTCCACTACCTCCTTTTGAAGGCCGTTTTTCATCACGATTTCTGTCGCCATACGACCTGCTGTCGGATTTTCTTTTGTCGTAACCTCTGTTATCACGGTTGTCCTCTCTGTCGTAGTGGCTTCTTCCTCTGTATGGCCTTTTTTCACCACCCTCGCTTGCTTCAGAATTATTTTCATCACGATGGAAAGGGCGGGGGTTACTTTCGTATTTTGTTTTGCCGGTTCTGTAATGCCCGGGGTCATCTTTTCGCTTTCTATAGTCGGGTGATTTCTCTTTTTTGCTGCCTTCATACAAATCGAAACAGAGAAACTTTGCTTCGATGGGTCCGTTATAAAGCGCTATACGTTTTGAAGGCCTCAGCCCAATAAATTTGGCAGCATCCAAAGCGGAAGTAATAATCCACGCCTGATGTCCTGCCCAGTTGCTTTTTAACACATCACCAATTTCCTGATACAGCCTTACAATATCATTTTCGGTTAAACGCATGCCGTAGGGAGGGTTAAAAATTAACATGCCCTTTTTGCTGCGCGGAACAATACTGTCGAAATAGGCTTTTGAAATTTCAATATCCTTATGAAGTCCGGCATGTTTCAGGTTTCGTTTAGCTATTTGAACCGCTTTTTCCGAACGGTCGGAAGCCACAATGTTAATGTCGATGTCTTTAAACTCGTTGTCGTGCTCTTCTTTAATTGCCTTCCATAAATCTTCATCAAAGTCAGGCCATTTTTCGAAGGCATAATTTTCGCGGTAATAACCTGCCGGGATGTTCATGGCGGCCATGGCGGCTTCCATTACAATGGTTCCCGAACCACACATGGGGTCGTAAAAATCCACATCGCCTTTCCAGCCCGAGAGTTTAATAAGGCCGGCAGCAAGCACCTCATTCAGTGGGGCTTTATCGGCTCCAATTCGATATCCCCGTTTGTGCAACGACTCGCCGGAGCTGTCCAATGAAACGGTACATTCGTTATGGCTGATATGAATGTTGATATAAAAATCGGCATTTTCTTTATCCACCGACGGGCGACGGCGGATCTTGTCTCTGAAAAAATCCACCAGCGCATCTTTTGCCTTTAAAGCGGCAAAGTGGGAGTGGTCGATTTGCGAATGAAACACATCGGCAGTCATTACAAACGTCTGTTTGTGTGTCATAATTTCATCCCACTGGATGGCCTTAATGCCATCGTACAAACTCTGTTCGTCGGTAACCTTAAATTCGGTAACGGGAGTAAGAATTCTGATAGCTGTTCTTACAAGGTAATTAGCCCGGTAAAGCAACTCTTTGTTGCCTTCAAATTTTACCCCGCGTTTAATGATTTCGATGTTTTCGGCGCCAAGGAATTTTAATTCGTCAGCCAACTCGTTTTCAAGGCCTGAAAATGTTTTGGCTACGTAGGGCCTGATTTCTTTGTTAAATATTTCCATAGAGGCGGCAAAAGTAGTTATTTTAATGTAACAAAGTTGTTTAAAGTTAACGGTTTGTTATAACCCTGACTTTAGTCAACTCTCCGGTATCGATACCAGTTAAACGCCGGGGGGGCTATACTTGTTGTGCTCACAGAAACAACCTGCACTTTCCGTATCCCCGGTAGCAGTACCTGTCTGTTCTTTACATACGCATAATCCCGAAGGGATTTAACATGAATAGCCCTGTACGAAGTGCAGGGAAAAGGGAAAAGGGAAAAGGGGAAAAACAAATTATAACCCTGAAGGGGTTGAACAAAATTTATTGAACCCCTTCAGGGTTCTTTTGATCCATTATCATCATAACCACCGGTTTCACCGATGGTTATTCATGTTAAACCACTTCGTGGTTTGATATTACATTCCCCAGGAACTACAAGCACGTCCGGATTTGCCCGAACGTGCCGAACAGGCACGTTCGGACGAGCAATCCAGATGACATAGAACCTAACCTCAGTCAAACCCTCGGAGCCGTTACCCGTAAGATACCGAGGGCTTGACATCCAACCCTTCCCCGCCATGCTTCGATACAGCGCTCCTAACATCGCGCCACTCAGCATGACCACTGCCGGTATCTCAACCTTTCGGGTCTCCCACGCACGTGCCAGCTTCGACCCGAAAGATACTGTGTTAAAATCCAAATTTTTTTTAATATTTTTGCATCAGCAGAAAGAAGGCTTTAGTCGAACTTTGTACTGAAGTCTATCTTGTGTAGGGGAGCTTTTTGCTCCTCTACTTTTTTACTCTC
>WGDP01000010.1 GCA_015493215.1 Bacteroidales bacterium
AAGTATGCCGGCCTGGCTTGTGCCATCAAAAACTCAGGTGTGGGAAACGGCATGGTGGACGACTCAACCGTGAAAATCGAAATTCTCTCACCCAAACATATCAGGCTCGAACACGGCTGGACCGAGATGGGGCAGGGGGTTCACAACATGGCGTTGCAAACACTTTGTGAGGAGACAGGTATTAATCCTGAAATTGTTGAGGTGGTGGTGGATACCAAAGCTCAGATAAAAACGGGAATGACCACTTCTTCGCGTGCTACGGCATTGGTAGGACTGGCAGTTATCAATGCTGCCAAAGGATTAAAAGAAGATTTGAAGTCGCATAGCCTGTCAGATTTGTCGGGTAAAGTTTACAGAGGAAAATATGTTTGCGACTGGACTACCAAACCCGGATCGGGTGCTAAAGAACAAATTACCCATTACTCTTATGGCTATGCAGCACAGGTTTGTATATTGGACGATGAGGGGAATGTTAAAAAGATGGTGGCAGCCCACGATGCCGGAAAAATTATGAATCCCATGCTTTTTGAAGGGCAGATTGAAGGGGGCGTACACATGGGGCTGGGATATGCTCTTACCGAAGACCTGCCCATGAAAGAGGGCTTTCTTACCACAAGCCGGATGCGCGACCTGGGTGTGCTGCGTGCTCATGAAACTCCCGAAATTGTTGTTAAGGGAGTGGAGGTAAAAGACCCTGTGGGACCGTACGGTGCCAAGGGGATTGGCGAAATAGGTCTTGTGCCCACGGCAGGAGCGGTAGCCAACGCGCTCTTTGCTTTCGACGGTATAAAAAGAACAAAACTGCCCTTAAGGCGAAAAAGAAAATAACATTTTTATACGGTAATAAATCGAATTATGACATTAATTTTAAAAAACGCAACCTACATAAATCACCAAACCCTTGAATTTACCAACACTGATTTGCTGGTGGAAGAAGGAACTTCGGGAGGTATTCAGTTTGTTGATAGCCGTAAAACACCCGTTCATGCTGATGAAACCATCGACTGTACGGGAAGGTTTGTAACCCATTCCTTTGCGGTTGGCCATCATCATGCATACTCTGCCTTGGCGCGTGGCATGCCGGCTCCTCCAAAAAATCCGGTTAATTTTTATGAGATTTTGCAATATATTTGGTGGCGGCTCGATAAAGCACTGGATAAAGATATGGTGGAAGCCAGTGCCCTTGCTACCGCCATCGCTTGTGCCAAAGCAGGCAGCACCTTTGTTATCGACCATCATGCATCCCCCAATTTTATTGAAGGCTCCCTGCAAACCATTGCCGATGTCTTTGAAAAAACAGGGCTGAGCCATTTGCTTTGCTATGAGATTTCTGACCGTGACGGAAAAGAGAAAGCGGAAAAAGGATTGTCCGAAACAGCTTCCTGGCTGGAGCATCATCAGGGGCTGGTAGGATTGCACGCCGCTTTTACCGTGGGTGACGACACCATGGCAAAGGCAGTGGAGATGATGAATAAATTTGATTCGGGTATTCATATCCACGTTGCTGAAGATGCTTACGATGAGCAGTTTAGTGAGGATAATTATTCGAAACGGGTGATTGATCGCTTAAACGAGTTTGGGGTGCTCAACAGCTCCAAAACCATTCTTGCCCACTGTCTCCATTTGGATGAATCAGAACGAAAGCAAATCAGCAACAGCGCTGCATGGGTGGTTGAAAACATGGAAAGCAACCTGAATAACAAGGTGGGATATTTTAATTCCGAAGGATTGCCTGACAGGATTATGCTGGGAACCGACGGTATGCACTCCGACATGTTACGCAGTGCACAGGCTGCATTTTTTGCCGGGCAAACCCACGATAACATTGATTATGCCGGAGCTTATAACCGGTTTCGCAACGTACACGGTTATCTTAAGCAAAACGGTTTTTCAGGCGATGGCGATAACAACCTCGTGGTGCTAAATTACGACAGCCCTACGGAAATAAACAGGCAAAACTTTTTAGGCCATTTTTTGTTCGGCTTTAACAGCTCGCATGTTCAGCATGTTATTGCCAACGGGAAGGTGATAGTAAAAGACCGCATAATGCAAACGGTGGATGAGGAGGATGTGTTAAAATTTACCCGCGAGCAGGCCGACAGGCTTTGGAATAGGTTAAAAAAATAAAAATATGAATAGCGATTATTTAGTGTGGTTCGGATATGTTGCATCGGCAATTATTGCCCTTTCAATGACCATGAATTCCATCGTTAAATTCCGGTGGATTAACCTTGTGGGAGCTTTGAGTTTTGCAACCTATGGCTTTTTAATCAATGCCATTCCGGTTACCTTTCTTAACGGTTTTATTGCCTTGGTTGACATCTATTACCTTAGTAAAATATACTCCAAAAAGGAGCATTTTGAAACCCTTGAAGTTAGGAGTGATAATAAATTTCTGATACGTTTTTTAAAATTTCATGATAAGGAGATTCAAAAGTTTTTTCCCGGTTTTTCCTATAAACCCGAAATGAATACCATTAGCTTTTTTGTGCTTCGTAACATGAATGTTGCCGGAATATTTTTGGCTCATCGCGAAAACAACGATACTTTGAAGGTTGGCCTCGATTACGTTGTTCCGGAGTATCGCGATTTTAAAAACGGTCACTACATCTACCATCGTTTGCGCAATAAATTTATTAAGCAGGGGCTAAAAAAGGTGGTGATTCCGGTTTATAGCAAAAAGTATGCAGCCTATTTAAAAAAGATGGGCTTTAAAAAGGTCGGTGAAAATTTGTTTGAGAAGCGTTTGATTGCCAACTAAATAAAAAATATGGCCATCCTTATTAAAAACGGAACTGTAGTAAATGCCCGTGAGAGTGTTGAGGCTGATGTGTTGATTGAAAACGGCATCATCAGGCAAATGGCACCTGACATTAGTATTGACAGTGAGCGAACTACGCTTATTGATGCGCATGGGAAGTACCTTTTTCCCGGAGGCATCGATCCCCATGTACACATGCATCTGCCTACCCCTGCGGGTTACTCTTCCGACGATTTTTATTCGGGCAGCAGGGCAGCACTTTTTGGTGGAACCACCACTTTAATAGATTTTGTTACCCCTCACAAAGGAGAAAAACTTGTTGATGCCTTAAATAAGCGTAAAGCAGAAGCTGCCGGCAGCCTTACCGATTTCTCGTTCCATGTTAGTCCGGTGGAGTGGCGAGATTCAATTCCTGAAGAGGTTAAAGTATGCCTTGATGAGGAAGGAATTACCTCTTTTAAAGTATATATGGCCTATAAGGATAGCATTGGGCTGGAGGATGAGGCTTTAAAAAAGGTGATGCAGGCGGTAGCCGATGCAGGAGGAATGGTTACCATTCACTGTGAAGATGGCGACCGTATCGAAGTCCTGCGAAACAGTTTTTTCAGAGAGGGAAAAACCACGCCGCATTATCATCCCTTGTCAAGGCCGCCGGAGGCCGAAGCCGATGCGGTAAAAAAAGCCATTGATTTTGCTGCCCAGGCCCGTTGCCCTTTGTACATTGTTCATGTTTCGTCACAGCTATCTCTGCAACATAT
>WGDP01000011.1 GCA_015493215.1 Bacteroidales bacterium
ACCACCACATTAATAGTTTGAAAACCGGCGCGTTCTTCAAACGAGCAGCCCATAAAATTACAAGGGTTCATATTGCCTTTGATTTCTATTTTCAAGTCGTTTAGTTTCAATCCTTTTTGTCGGGCTATGGCGTGTCCTGTTACACCCAAGCATCCGGCTAACGACATCAACAACACTTGAATAGGGCTTGGTCCCATATCGGTACCGCCCATAGCTTCGGGTTCATCGATAATCATTTTAAATTTACCCGACTGCACTTTGAGACGCGTAGGCGTTTCGCTTTTAGCTCGTACCGTAATATTGACTTGTGGCAATTTTGCCGGTTGATTGGTATCTATCATTCTCATTTTTTTGATTTTTAAAGTTTAAAATTTATTTTTCTATTAGTTTATTTTTTATATGTTTAATATTTCTCTTTAATTAAAGAATATTTGTAATTGCATACTAGCCGTATAATTGTCAATTTTACCGTCAATAACCTGAAAGCTGTTGTCCAAAAACAGTTTTATTTTGTTTTGATGAATCAAATAATTGTAGCCCAAATGGTAATACGGATGATGCGGTTCTTTGATTAAATCTTTATAAAATTCATAAGACGCTACGATTTGATTTTTTTTCCAATGATAGGATGATAAAAGGTAAAAGCCGGAAGCTAAATCATCATTGAGATAAGCGGTCAGATATTCTGCTTGCAACTGCAATTTTTGACTTTCATATCTTGCAAACAGATTGTAACGCATATCATTACCCGAAAAATAAACCGAATCTGGTAAAACTTTCGGAATCTTCATCTTATCCGCTTTTCTGTATTGAAAGGAATAGCCGATTTGCAGCTTTTTGTGATTGAAAAACATATTGTAAGCTGTTTTATGCGACAACATAAAACCGTTGTTATTGAAACGGTATTGTTTTATACCATAGCCGTTGAATACACCCAAATGTGTTTCCCATATTTTATTCTTTGAATGGTAATTAAGCTGTACCCCTAAATCGCGAACCCCAAGAGAACCGTCCGTATGTAGCGCATTGATAACGTTGGCTCTTTCAAGTGTAGGAATACGGTAATCCGGCTGTGTCCATTCCAAACTATAAGCCGGTACAAACTGTCCGAAATCCAAAGAAAAAAGTCCGGTTTTGTAACTGATTTTGACATCTTGCAAAAAGAACCGTTCTTGCATCTTACTTGTAAATACGCCTTGAATTTTATAAGACCAATGTTGTGAAAACGCAGGGGTTGATTTTAACCAAAATTTTAACCGGCGAACCATCACACTCGAATAATCATCAAAATTGCTCGTTGCCCGCAGTTGTGTATAGCCGTTCCATACAAACTTTTTACCGGTTTCACCGCTTTGTGAATAACCGGAATGACTTATTGATAACAATATGATTAAAAGTACTTTCTTCATTTCAGATTTCAGATTTCAGATTTTCGATTTGCAGATGGTCGCTGAGTGATTTTGCGACACAAGAGCAAAATTGTACCGAAGCGCAGATTTTTGATTTTTATTTTTTTGAACCATATAAGGATTATAAGGTCATATAAGTTTTCATCTTATATGTTCTTTTATGTCTTTTATGGTTGTAAGAGATTTAAATTTCCTAAAACACCCCACGAAAATTTTATCGCAATAGCAATCAAGACCACAGCATAGATTTTTTTAACCATTTTCGGATTGGCTTTTTGGCTCATAAATCTTGCGCCTAATTGCGATCCGATGATAACCGCAATGACCAAAACAATCGTTAGGGACCAATTCATATTGCCTTCTGCCACGTGTCCCAAATAACCCGAAAAAGATGAAAAGGTAACGATAAATGCCGTAGTAGCCGCTGCTTCTTTGGTTTTATAGCCGAGCGCCATCAAAACGGGTGCAAAAACAAATCCACCACCAATACCCAGCAAGCCACCTAAAAATCCAACAGACAAACCCACTAACACACCCCAAATAATTCGTTTTTTCAATGATGCTTTCGCTTCCGGTTCTTTTTTATTTGCCTGACGCAACATTCTGATAGCAGCAAACAGCACGGCTACGGCAAATATCAATTTCAAATTACTCTGATTGACATATTTTGATGTAATGGCACCAATAGGCGAAGCAATTAAAGCGGAAACCGCCATAAAAATACCACCTTTCCAATCGACTAATTTTTTCTTGTTGAATTGGATTAATGCCAATAAAGTGTTTAAACCGTTTAGCAACAATCCCAAGGGCAAAGCAACAGAAACCAGATCATAACCTGCCCAGTTTAAAACAGGAACATAAACCATTCCGCCACCTAAGCCGAGCATCGCAAAGAGAAAAGAAGCCAAAAAAATGATAATTCCGATGAGTATTAATTTCATTTCTCAGCCAATTTTCCTTTATAAACGATGTCATACAAATCGACCAAACGTTTTCCGGTAAAATGCGCATCGCGCAATGCCAACGGGTCGTATTCCAAACTACCCATTTCGGTAAAAGTATAGCCCAAGGCACCACTGCCCCCCAAAATCATCCGGT
>WGDP01000012.1 GCA_015493215.1 Bacteroidales bacterium
ATATCGCCAGTGTTAACCTGGGAACCGACACATAGGGCACATCCGAGTCGTGTGCAAATTTTATTTTTCCTAAAAGATAGAGACCCATTAAAAAGAATATCACAATCCAAAAGGCGAGATACACTTCTCTGTCGAGAATTCCCCAATGATAGGTTTGGTCGGCGATGGAGAGGAATTTTAAGCCCAGTGCAAGCTCAAAAAATCCCAGCACCACTTTTACAGAGTTTAGCCAACCGCCTGATTTGGGTAATTTGTCTAACAGCGAAGGAAAAAAGGCAAACAATCCGAAAGGAAAGGCAAAAGCCAACGAAAAGCCAAGCATTCCCACAATAGGCTTTAGAATAGCTCCCCCGGCTGAAGCAACTAAAATGGATCCCACGATAGGGCCTGTACAACTAAATGAAACCAGCACCAAAGTTAACGCCATAAATACAGGCCCCATAAAACCACCTTTATCGGCTTTTTGGTCGCTTTTATTTACCATCCAGTGGGGCAGGGTAATCTCGAACATCCCAAAAAAGGAGGCTGCAAAAAACATGAATATCAGGAAAAACAATACATTGGGAATCCAGTGAGTGCTAAGCCAGTTAGCAATGTTAGGGCCTGCTGTAACCGCAAGAACAGACCCGATGAACATATAAATAATTATGATGCTAAAGCTAAATATCAACGCTTCAATTATCCCCTTTGCCTTTTGGTCGCCCTCTTTCATGAAAAAGGAAACGGTCATGGGTATCATGGGAAAAACGCAAGGAGTTAAAATGGCCAATAAACCACCCCCAAGTGCAAAAAAGAAAAATCCCCAGAGCCCCTTTTTAGCCCCCGTGATGTCAGAGCCATCGTCGGTTGCCGAAACGGTAGCTTCTTCCGGCTTGATACTGCTATTGTTGCTATCTGCAATTATCTTGTCGGTTTTTCCGTTAAAATGAAACTCGATATCGTTGTACAAGGCAACGCAACCCGTTTCGTTACAGGTCATGTAAGCAATTTCACCAATAACAGGAATGTCGTTTGTATCCGAAGTAAGCTGAATGGCTTGTTTAAAAACGGCTTTGTTGTTAAAAAACCCGATTTTCATTTCAAACACATCATCATATTTTACCGTGGGTTTGGTTACTTCAACCGGTTTGCCAATGACTTTAAATTTATCCGATTTTTCGAAGCTAAATTCAGTGGGCAGCGGCCCTCCTTCGGGAATGTTGAGCGAGTACAAATGGTAGCCTTTATCAATGTTGGCTGTAAAATAGAGGTCGTATTTTTTATTTCCGGTTTTTTTGGCTTTAAACTTCCATTTTACCGGTTCTAATATTTTGCTTTGAGGAGCAGCAGTACTACCTGTTTTTTCCTGGTTTTTTAATTTAAAACTAAAATCGATATCCGTTGGCGGCAGGCATTTGGTATCGTCGCAGCTCATAAATTCCAGCGATCCGGTTACGGTAACAGGCAGTGGTTTAAGCACTTTAACCCGTTGTTTAAAAACGGCTTTGTTGGCATAAAACTTTAGTTTCATTTCAAAGTTAGGGTCGTACTCCTCAATAATGGAGGTGGTGTCTTCCGTAACTTTTCCAACCAGTTGAAAGTCGTTACTTTTGTTAAAACTGAATGTCGTTGCCGGAGGGGTCATGGGGATATCCTGCGAATAAAGATGCCACTTATAATCGATGGATGCTGTAAATGTCAGCTCAAATTCGTTGTCGGCAATTTTGCTGCTGGAAAACGACCATTTAACAGGCTCCAGAATTTGCGCTTTTAAATTGGAAAACGGCATGGTTAGCGCCATTCCTAACAAAATAAAAATAAGAGTTTTAGTGCTTATATGTTTCATAAATTATTCTTTTTTTGCAAAGATAAATTTTCTACTTCTTGATGTTAATACTTCTTGACAACTGCTTATTTGCGAATGTTGCACACTAAAGGGGTTGTAGCGAAAAAACCGTTTTGGTGCTGCCGGTAATTTTAAAAGGATCAGCGGTACGGTATCCAACAACCCAGGCTATTTTTCCATCCGATTCCAATATCCAGGCCTTTTCTTTTTCAAACTGCGACAGTTTTAAATCGATAAAAAAATCGCTAACCAACTTTGAACCCTTTAAGCCGTAAGGTTTAAACCGGTCGCCTTGCCGCCATTTTCGCAGTATAAGCGGAAATGTTAATTTATCCATATCGAAAAAACCATAGCCGGAATTTTTAAAAAGAGTCGGGTCAACTGCGTTACCTGACATAACCTTTATGCGGGCTTTAAAGGGTTCGTCGATAAAAGTGTCCTCAGCAGATATCAAAAATCTTGCTGCTACTGTTGTTTTTCTTTTCCTTATCAAAAGGCTGTCGCGATTTATCAGTAGTTCAAACTGGTTGGAAAAAAAATGTTTACCTACCGATTTTTTTTGATGAGCGTCAAAAATTTTATCCGTTTCTCCCCGTGTAAAACCGTATTCCTTAAGCAGATAGTAAAACCATAGGCTTTCGGACAGCCCTTTTGGTGCAGGGTTGGGTTTAATTAATAAGTAACCGTTTTGAGTTTTGATATGTTTATTTCGCTCGTTTTTTAACAAGGTATCCAACACCAAAGCATCCTCTTTAAGGTTATCAAGACTTTGGAAAATGGCGTTAAAATCTCCGGTAATTTTTTGAATTTCGGGCAATAGCTTGTGTCTGATTTTGTTTCGAAGATATTTAAGCGAGCTGTTGGATGAGTCGTTGCGCCATTGCAGGCCGTTTTCCAATGCATATTGCTCAATTTGTCCTCGGGTGGCAAACATTAACGGACGAATAAAATGGCCGCGCTGAACAGGAATTCCCTTTAATCCCTGAAGCCCTCCTCCTCTGAACAGGTTGATAAAAAAGGTTTCCAGGTTATCATCAGCATGATGGGCAATGGCTACTTTATCAAAACCCTTTTGCTGAATAAGTTCATCAAAAAAATGGTATCGTAAGTTGCGGGCAGCTTCCTGAATGGTTAATTTGTGAAGATTGGCATAATCGCCGGCAGGACATTGTTTTACAAAAACCGGAAGTTGGTATTTACCGGCCAGTTTCCTGACAAACTTTTCATCTTCCTCCGATTCGGTGTCGCGCAGTTTGAAATTGCAATGGGCAATGGCAACACTGTAGTTGCTTTTTACCAATAAGTCGAGCAGCACAACCGAATCCACTCCGCCGCTCACTGCTACCAGAAGCTTCTGATTGGTAGTGCAAAGATTGTTTTTGTTAATGTATTTTTTTAATGAATCAACCACGGAGCAAAGGTAGTAATTTAGTGGCGTTGTTTGCGTGGGGGTGTGTCAAGACTTCGACTACGCTCAGTCTGACAATTCGACTTCCTTCCCGAATGACTTCGTTCAGGGAGGCGGAGGCACTCATACAGGCACTTCACCCACCATTAACTACATACATCTTAAGCTGAAATTTGACCTTATTTAAGTGTTTCTAAAAACTGTCTTGCTGTCATTACCGGTAATTTTGATGCTTTGAAGTCTTTCAAATTCCTTGTAATTATCAGGTCTTGTTGATTCTCTATTGCGGTAAAATATTATACGTCATACAAAATGTTTATACAAATCTTCCTTTAATAGGCTAATAACCAATGGCAGAGTAGAGAAGTATTTTGACTTATCTCCTCTCTACCCCGTTCTGAAAGCTTTCGGAATAGCTCGGAGGAAATTGGGAAGGGGAAATCTTTTCTTATTATTACTACTTTTGAACAATGAAAATTACCGATCATTTAAACCGGACAATAGAGCTGAAAACGAAACCTCAACGTGTGGTTTCATTGGTTCCGTCAATTACCGAAACGCTTGCCGGTTTAGGACTTGAAAAAAACCTGATTGCCGTAACAAGATTTTGTAAATATCCGCCTGATGTTGTTGAACAACTTCCCAAAATTGGTGGTCCCAAAAAAATTAATCTTGAAAAAATAGTAGCCTTAAAACCTGATTTGGTAATTGCTGTTAAAGAGGAAAATGACAGGGAGCAAGTGCTAAAACTATCAGAACAAATACCTGTGGTTGTTTTTGACGTTAACACCATTGAAGACTCGTTTGATATGCTTAACCTATTAGGTCAACTATTTGGTGTAGAGCAGATTGCAAATCGGTGGGTAAACAGCATTA
>WGDP01000013.1 GCA_015493215.1 Bacteroidales bacterium
TAAGAATAGAATCACACAGGTTGAAAAAGATTTTATCAGGCAAATTGAAAGCAAGGTTGAAAAACTAAAGAAATGATACAGTAGAATACAGCTTAACAATGTGAATGATATAAAAATATCCTTTGATCTTTGGATTTTGATTATTGGTTATTGCCTGCCGGTCAGGCTGGTTTGGAATTTGGAGATTCAGTATTGGAATTTCTTTTTTGTCGGGTTGTTTTGCATTTCTTTACTTGCTCATTGTTTATTGAATATTGCTTATTGCATATTTTTCAAAGTTATTAATTTTCAGATTTCAGGTTTATTTGTTTTATACCTACCCCACGCGATGCAATCGCGCGGGAACGGGTAATGTTTTTGAAAAAGGGATAAAACCGGATTTAATTCTTGGAACACATATCTTTTACTTCCTTTTAATTCTGTAACAGATAATTGGCCTGGATAAAGTTTTTTTTCAAGGTTCTATTATTTTAGTATTTTAGCAACGCTTAAAAACAGTAAATAAAATCGTTATTATATGAACTATCCTAAAAAAGTTGTTGTTGGTGATATCACTGTGCGCGACGGTTACCAACACGAAGAAATATTTGTACCCACCGAGGCTAAAGTGTGGATGCTGGAAGAGTCGATTCTGGCAGGTTTTAAACACCTTGAAGTAACCAATTTTGGAAATCCCAAAGGGATGCCGCAGTTTAAAGACGCTGACGAGCTTTTTAAAAGAATAAGAAACAGTAAACGGGTTAAAGGCATGTTGGATGATGTAATGCTAACTGCTGTTACCATTCGTGAAAGAGCCATCGAACGGGCTATTCAGGCTAAAAAAGAGGGTTACGGCCCCGACAGGATTTTGCTGATGGTTTCCACCAGCGAATCGCATCAAAAGAAAAATTCGGGATTAAGTCTGAAAGAGTACTGGGCCATGGCCGAAGAGTGGATTCCCAAAGCCCATGCTGCCGGCATAAAGGTTAACGGAACCGTTAGCACCATTTGGGGTTGCCCCATCGAAGGCCCCACCAAAATGGAAGATGCAGTAGCCTTTACCAAACGTTGGTTTGATATTGGCGCCAACGATGTTGAACATGCCGACCATGACGGTTCTGCTTCACCCGACAGGGTTTATAAATATTTTTCCATGTTGATGGATGCTGTTGATAATCCGCACAAGCAAATAGCCCATTTTCATACTACACGCGGCTGGGGTCTTGCCAATGTGTTGGCGGCATTACAGGCAGGCGTTACCAATTTTGAATCTACCTTTGGCGGTATTGGCGGACAGCCGGCCAACTTTGTGGGAGGCTCACCCGTTTCGGGCACAGGCGATTACTATTATAAAGACCCCCATGGTGTAGGTCTGGTATCAACCGAAGATATGGTGGTAATGATGGACGAAATGGAAATTGAAACCAACCTCGACATCGACCGCATTTTGAAAATCGGCGCCATGAACGAAAAAATTGTTGGCCGCCGTTTGCGCTCCGAAACCATCCGCCAGGGAAGAATACCTAAGGAGCTGAGCGGGAGGAAATAGGTGTTAGCCCTCAAAATTATTAAATATTGAATGAATTACTACAATTAAATTGATGTTTTGTATTTTTGTACAAAAAAATAGATTATGCAAACTATCAGACTTCAGGTAAGCAATGGAGCATATAAACACTTAATGTGGTTTTTGAGTAGATTCAAAAAAGAAGAAATTCAGATTATTAAGGAAGATGAACAATTTGTTTCCGTTCAGAACTATTTGAAAGAGGAACTGGCAAGTATTGAAGATGGCAATGCTGAGTTTATTGATATTGATAAACTTGATGCTGAACTGGAAACAACCATCAGGCAGTATGAAGATTAAAATAACCAAATCGTTTAGTAACAAACTAAACAAACAAGTTGATTATATTGCTAAAGACAAACCCGCTGCCGCAAGAAAATTCAAGAACGATGTTTTGGCAGAAATAAAATCCGTTTCCAACATGCCATACCGTAACCGGAAATCCATATTTTTCGACAATAATGATATTCGCGAGTTTATATTTAAGGGTTATATTATTGTTTACAGAATAAATAAATTGAAAAACCTGATTGAATTTTTTGGTTTTACAAAGTATGAAGAAAAACCGTTTTAGCTGTTTTGTAATGTCGAAAGAAAGCGCTGCGATGAGACATCTTCCATATCTTACCCTGTCATTAG
>WGDP01000014.1 GCA_015493215.1 Bacteroidales bacterium
GAGTAGTTTGCATGCAGGGAGTTTAATACTTTTTTACCGTTGTAGCTTGTAATTTCCAGGTTTCCGTTGATTTGAGAGCTTACAACGGTTGTTTGCGGCCAGATATAGCTTAGTATTTTTTTTAATCGTTTCAACATGCGTTATACTATATAAATGTCAAAAATACAATTTAGCTAAAACCTTTACAATTCCAACAACAAAATAAAATATAACATACCTTTGTACTTTGTTTATTTCCTAAATAAATTTCATCATGAAAAAATATTTTACCTTATTGTTTACCCTGTTTTCGGTTGCTGCACTAGCACAAAGTAACCTTATTCAAAATGGACCGATGAAGGGCTACATCGACATGAAAGAGGCTGCCATCTGGCTGCAAACCACCAAGCCTGCCGAGGTTTTTATAAAGTACTACCCCGTTGAAAACCCTGCTAACATTCACTATTCAAACATCGAAAAAACAAGCTATGACAAAGCGCTTACCGCACATCTGTTTGCCGACACGCTGGAACCCGGCACCACTTATAACTACGAACTTTATATCAACAACAAAAAAATTGCCCTCACCTACCCTGCCACTTTTACCACCCAAAAAATATGGAAATGGCGCACGGATGCACCCGATTTTAAATTTGCCATGGGCAGCGGCGCATACATTGACGAAACCGCTTACGACAGGCCGGGCAAACCCTATGGCGGCGGGTATGAAATTTATAACCATATTGCCGACATGCACCCCGATTTCTTTATCTGGCTGGGCGACAATGTTTACCTTCGCGAACCCGACTGGAACACCCGTGCCGGAATTTTTCACCGATACTCGCACGACCGCGCCATTCCGGAGCTACAAAAGCTTTTGGCCACCACGCACCACTATGCCATTTGGGACGACCATGATTACGGCACCAACGATTCGGATAAAAGTTTCTGGAACAAAAACGAAACCTTTAACGCTTTTAAACTTTTTTGGGTAAACCCATCGTATGGCGTGGGTGATATAAAAGGTACCACCACCCTTTTTAACTGGAGCGATTGCGATTTCTTTTTAATGGACAACCGCAGCTTTCGCGACCCGGACAAACGAATTGAAGATAACAAAACCGAACTTGGCGAAGAACAACTGCAATGGCTGTTTGACAATCTGGTAAACAGCTACGGAACCTTTAAATTTGTTGTACTGGGAGGACAGTTCCTATCGAACTCAGGCATGTACGAAGCCTATTCGAACAATGGTTTTGAGGCTGAACGCCAACGTATTATTGATTTTATTTACAAACAGAAAATCAAAAATGTGGTTTTTCTTACGGGAGATGTACATTTTTCGGAAGTATCGGTACTTAAAAAGAGAAACCAACCCACCATTTGGGATATTACCTCATCGCCTTTAAATTCGGGACCGAACACCCATGGTATCGACCAACCCAATTCGTTACGGGTTCCGGGGTCGGCAATCATTGTCAGGAATTACACCATGCTGGAGGTTACGGGAACAAAGGATGCCCGCGTTTTAAAGGTTACCTATTACGACACCAAAGGCACGAAACTTTACGAACAGGATATAAAACCGGAATAGCGTATATACGTTATTTACTATAAAAGAGATAATTTACAACGTAAGTACCGTTGTTGCAGCAGGGATGGCAGCGGCACCCCGCAAACCGGCAACCGATTGAGGCAGGAGCAGGCGGGGCGCCGTGAGAAGCCCCCGCCGGCGACTTTGCCGAAACGGATTGGCGGTTGAGGAGTATAGCGGACAGCCCGCCCGGCTGCCCTGAAAAACGAACTAAACAACAGTATGCTAAAATTGGCTATTTTCGCCGAAAGTTTTTAAAAATGGATAATACAACCCTGAAAGAGAGATTGCTGGCCTATTGCGTGGGGCATCAGGAGGCGGCCATTGAGCAGTTGCAGGAGGCGATTGACGATGCGCAAAAGCAGGCCAACGATTACGGGGCGCCTAAGGATCGTTACGACGCCTTTAGAACCAAGATGATGCGACAACGGGATATGTTTGCCCAACAGCAGGCAAAGGCAAATACGGTGTTAAATACGTTGCTGAAAATACCGCTGGACAAAACATTTGACAGGGTTGAGTTTGGCGCTGTTGTTATTACCAACAAACAAAAGCTTTTTGTTTCGGCGGGGATTGGGAAAATTGAGTTGGAAGGCGGGCTTTATTTTGCAATTTCGCCTGTGGTACCTATTTATAAAGCGCTGGAAGGCCATTCGGTTGGCGATGAGATTGTTTTTAACGGTACGAAAATTATTATCGAAGAGATTTTTTAACGTTCAAAAGAAAAGTGTTATAGTTCGTTTATAGAAAAATATGCGGAAATTATAAAATTAATTGTACTTTTGTTTACATACTGAAAAATTAATAATTTTGGGAAAGAAAGAGTTTTTGAAGTATTTGGACAAATACAATAATGAGAGAATTAGAATGCGAATTACTGTTGAAAACGGTAAAGTTGTTGATATAGTTGTTCAGTATGAAACATTGATTGAAGGAAAATGGAATGCAATAGTTCGATATGATTGTGCTCATGGATTTTTTCACAGAGATGTTTTGTTTCCAAATGGGGATAAAGACAAACAAGTGATTGAATTCGATAGTCTTGAAACAGCCTTATCATATGCAGAACAAGACTTAAAAGACCGATGGGAATTTTATAGAAATAGATACATTAAAAAAGCAAAGAAATGACAAATAATGAAACAGTGAATAGAAATGTGGGGTTGTCGTTTGACTTTATTAGACAAATTGTGAGAAATCCAGAAATAATTGATAAAATTGAAAATAATTCAACGATTGAATTTTTACAAAAAGATTATCCAGAAAGAGAAAAATCGAAACAAATAATTGCTGATAAGTTTATCAAAGTAAAACGAAATTTTGAGATGATATAAAAGCGAACTTCAGCACACAATGAACTGCTACCACACCGCAGCAGCAGCATAACCCACCGTGCGGCTTTCATCGTTTGAAGCATCGGCACTGGTTCGGTAATCGATAATACCGGTTTTTAATTTTAACTTGCTTACTGTGTTTATCAGGGCTTTAATACCGATAATACCACAGGCTTCGCACCCCTGGTCAAACAGATTGAGATCGGCATGTTTGATGGCATTCAGACAAACGGCATCGAGCAATTCGGCCTCGTGTAACGGGTAAAAATGGCTTAAATCGCTGCTGATTACCAGCGCCGATTGTTTATCGGACAAAATGTATTCAACTATTTGAGCCACCTGCTTCCAGCCGGTTTTGCCATAAATAAGCTCAACAATTTTTACATGCGGGAAATAGTGCTTAATAAAGGGCATCTGCGTTTCGGTACTGTGCTCGCGGAAATGTGCATCGGTAACACTTTTAAACCTGAACTTTTGATGTAACTTTTCGAGATAGGGCACATCGGTTTGGAGGCTGCCACAAGGGGTTTCGTAAAACTGCGTAAAGGCGGCGCTAACTCCCTCGAAATAGACATGATGACTCGGCCCGATTACCACAATTCTTTCGGGGCTTGTATTGGCAAGGGTTTTGTATGCCGCATTGGCTGTAAAACCGCTGTAAACCCAGCCTGCATGCGGAGCGATGATGGCCCTCGGCTTTACGGTAAGCGCCTTTGGATTTGTTACCTTACTTAACTGCTCCGTAAAAAGCTTTATGCTGTTTTGAATGGCAATGCAGGTTTCGCTGTAAAAGCCACCCATGTTACCCGCAAGCCTTTTGCTACCGGTTAGTTCCATAATCCACTGATTTTAGTGTTACAAACGGGACAATGCCCCTGCAAAATATTGTTGACGGTAATAAAATAGCCGTTTCGTACTATTAGCTCTTTTTGACAAACGGGGCAACGAGTGATACCCTGTTCGGCTACATTGCCTTTATAAACATAGTGAAGCCCCTGCTGTTTTCCAATATCATAAGCAAGCTGTAACGACTGGGCAGGAGTTCGGTTTTTGTAAGTCATTTTATACCGGGGATAAAAAGCCGAAATATGCCACGGCGTATCGTTCCCGAGGTCGGATGCAATAAAACCGGCAATGGCGGCAAGTTCTTCAGGGGTATCGTTTTCGTCGGGAACAATTAACGTGGTAACTTCGAGCCAAAAATCATTTTTTCGTAAACGCCTTAAAGTGTCGAGCACACTGTTGAGGTGGCCTTTGAGTTTCGCCTTATAAAAACGGGAGTTGAAACTTTTCAAATCGATATTAAAAGCATCGATAACACCTTTCATGTCATCAATCATTTCGGGACTTTCCATGCCATTGCTGATAAAAATATTTTTTAGTCCGTGGTTTTTAGCTTCCAGAGCCACATCCTTTGCAAAGGGATAAAAAACGGTGGGTTCGTTATAGGTATAAGCAATGGAACGGCAGTGGTTGTCGATGGCCATTTTCACCAGCTGAACAGGGGTAACCTTCTGCTGATAGGGAACCTTGTCAACCTGCGATATTTCCCAATTCTGACAAAACGGACATTTCATATTGCAGCCCACCGTACCAATGGAAAGTGCCGAAGAACCGGGCAAAAAGTGATACAGCGGTTTTTTTTCGATGGGGTCGGTGTGCAGGGCGGCTACTTTACCGTAAACCAGATTTTTTAAAGCACCGTTTTCATTTTTGTTTACACCGCAAATACCGGTCTGCCCTTCGGCAAGGTTGCAATAATGCCGGCACAGCAGACATTTTATCCCTTTAGTGGTTTGTGTGTAGTATTTCATTGGTTTGTGTTTTGTTTATTGGGATTTTTAATATGAAGTTGTTTAAAGTTATCTCTTTATGCCTCAGTAATATATAAATAGATTAACAAATATTTATTCATTTTCCCTTATTCAGAATTATATATCGC
>WGDP01000015.1 GCA_015493215.1 Bacteroidales bacterium
CTCATCGGTTGTTCGCGTGTAGGCATAAAAACCCGATAGATTATAGTGCCAGCTGCCGTATTTTAGATGAACACCCAACGAAGACTCTACGCCCCGCGATATTACTTCGGCAATATTTTCAGGCATCCAATAACGATAATCGGTGGGTTTCCATTGAATCCAGTTGGATATGTCATTGTAAAATCCGGTAATTTCAACGGTTAACGAAACCTTGTCCGATAGTTTATCAAGGTAATTAATCCCCAATTCCGTTTCAAAGCCGTCTTCAGGATGTAAGTCGGGGTTACCGCCCGGATACCAGTATAAATCGTTTAGTGTTGGAAGATGATAATTTCGAGATACAGATGCGCGCACAAACAAATCTTTACTGTTAAATAATTTGTAATTAACACCTGCTTAGGGCATTACGGGCAATAAAGCTCCATCAACCAACTCCCCTCTTAAAAGCAGGTCAATCGATAATTTTTTAAAAAACCGTTTATTTAATCCTGCATACAAAGCGGTCGTAAGACGGGTTTTCAGCGTTTCGTAGTTGGAACTATTAACACGATTGTATTCCATATCGACTCCGGTTATAAGTGTAAAATCATCCTTTAGCTGCTGTTTCCATCTGGCCTTGCCGTAAAATCCGGATGTACGGTTTCGTGAATCTATCAGCGTTACGGGCTGAGCCGAATCGTTGGAAGTAGTTGTTTTTAAATAATAATGTTGTTTTTCGTAAAACCATGCTCCCTTCACCTCTATTTTGGTATTGTTCTTCTGATAAAGGTATGAGAGAATATTTCTGGTAAAAAAAGTATTTTGATACTCTTCGGGGTTGCCGCCTTTGTAAACGTTGGTCATAATAGGTGGAATATTCCTGTTATTCCACTGATTCCAACTTACAAAGTTTAAATACTGATACCCTGTTAGTTGCCACGAAAACTGCTGCAAAAACCCACCGTTCAAATAGGCGGCGTTTTGTTGTTTCATCCACTGCGAGGGTAATACCCCATTGTTATAATAGGAAAAATCGTTTTTTGAAGTTTGCAACATTGCCCTTGTTTCCGACTTAAAACCATTGGCCTTTAAAAAAAGGGAGGCAGCGGTATTGAAGCTGTTAAAACTCCCCACCGACTGGCTTAAATGAAACAGCGGTTTTTGTTGGCTTTCGGTGTTTGTAGAAAGCAACACGCTACCGCCGAGCGCACCCCCCGAACGGTAGAGCGAGCCTCCGCCATACAACAGTTCCGTTTCATCAAAAAACGATTGGGGAATATAGGAAAAGTCAACCTGGCCAAGCATGGGCGAGTTAATGGCAAAATCGTTCCATAACACCTGTGTGTGCGAGGCAGAAGTCCCCCGAAAGGAGGCCGAAGAGATACTGCCTTTACCATACGACTTAATAAAAACCGGCGAAAAGGCAGCAAGCATCTGCCCCAGGTCAAAGTGCTCAAAATTGCGGTTAACAATGGTATCCAGCGTAGTTTTTTTATACGATTCCTGATAGGAATCCAACAAGCCGATTACTTCAAACTCACGAAGATTCAAAGTATCAAAAATCGCCTGCCCATGGGTCAACATACCGGCGAGCAAAAGCCATGACAAAAGGAAAACCGTTTTATGTTTCCCGGAAAACATCAATTTTTAATCAGTTTGAAAATTTGATGACGGTGATTGGCTTTTTCCATATCTACCAAAAGGATTCCTTTGGGCAAATTACTTACATCCAAAAAGCTGATGTTCGCATCGTTAACTTCCAAAAGCAACTTTCCCGAAATATCAAAAATACTTATCCTTACACTTTTACCCGAGATAAAAAGCTTATCGGAACACGGGTTCGGGTAAATATTTACCGTTTGCAACAAATTTGTTTGAACACTTGTTACTTTGTTATGAATAACCCCCACGGCATCCAAATCGAAACCACCTGATTCGAAGGGGGTTGGCCAGGGGTCGTTGATTTTATTACCCTCACTGTCGAAGCTGCAAAAGGCATCGTTTATGCTTCCAACAACATCAATCAACCTGACAGCCACAATGTTGTTTACATCCAAACCGGGCACCTCTTTAAGTTCATCCAAATCGAAAGGAACGCCGTAAAAGAGACGGTATTTGCCGGCAAGATTATGAATTTGAGTGGCATCCAATGTGCCAAATGTTTCAACCTGAGCATCCGTTTGTGTGTTGGATACAGCAGGGAAACGAAAAAAGTTTATGCTGTCGGAAGATACCTCCACAAAAGCAAGTTCCAAAAAATTGTCGTCAAAAGCATTTTCAAAAACAGCAAAATCATAACCCGTTCCGTTGGTAACCGGCTTATTAAATTTTACCGTTGCCATACCGCCGTCGCCAAGACTAACAACATCGTTATCAGCTTTACCAAGTGCGCTTAAGTTGGAGCCGTAGCTTGTTTTCCCAAGCGAGGTGTCGGCAATGTTTACCCAACCCCGCTGTAAATGGCACTCCGATGCCCATTCGACAAACAGGCTGCTGTCGGCATAAATGGCGGTACTCCCCTCCTGCCCTGCCGGTGGAGCGTACTGGGCCTGGGTTGCAACAGATGACAAAAGAAACAGTATGATAGCGAGTTGTTTCATAAATATACCAAATGTTTCGGCTTTCGGCAAAATGCCAAAAGCCGAAACATAAGTTGATGTTATTGTTTTACAATTTTTGAGGTGAAAGCTCTGTTTTCACCTTTAACGGTTACAAAATACAAGCCGGCATTCAGACCTGAAAAGTCCAGAGTGATACTACTCTCTCCATCAACCTCTTTCGAAATAATTACCCTGCCCGTTACATCGCTTACAAATACGCGGTCAACAGTTACTCTGTCGGGATTTGAAACGGTTAACACATTGTTTACAGGATTGGGATAAAATCCAAATGTATTGGCGGCAAAAGTTTCGTTTATGGCTTCAAAGTCTCTATAATCAATGGCAATGGCTTCGGCCGAGATTCCTGCATCAAAACTGCCGGTTACTTCGCCATTCATATTATAAATGGCACCTTCTCCCACGGAGCTGTAGTCGGTAGTGGTAACATAAAACAAACTGTTAATGGTGTCCAAAGCGGCACCGGCAATTGTCATGGCAGGAGCAGCTACAATGGTGGTATCGGCAACCGTCATCCCTTCAACATCAACCGAGCCGATTCCTCCGTTGATAAGTGCATACAAGGTGGCGGTACTATTTACAAAGCCAACACCTTTTCCAAGCACAACATTAACCTGAGTGCTTGCGGCTGACATGTCAGCAAGGTCTATTTTGGTTAAATAGCCGTTGGAACCGCCCCATGGGGTTTTGTTAACAGTAATTAAATAATGGGTATCGTTTGCTGCATAAACATACACATTGCTGATTCCGGCTCCTTCGGCACCCAAATCAATCTCCTCTTCAAAGCTGTTGTTTTCCAGATTGATAACAGCCAGTTTGCCGGTAGTGGCTGCCCATCCTCCCGGAACGGCAACATAGGCTTTATTGTCGTAAACGGCAATTCCGGATGCCTCATCCGATACTTCTGATATTACCGCTTGCTCCGACAGGTCGTCCCGATTATAAATTCTTACAAAATCGGCTGTGTCGGGATACCAAAAGGAAGCAATAAGTTTATCGCCTGAAACGGCAAGTTGGTTAACACCCTGAGCAAAAGTGGCAGCCACACGCTGATAGCTGTTTACGTCAAAAGCCACAATGGAGTCCTGAGCGGCAACATAAAGAAAATTGCTGTAAACCACTGCACTTTGAACCGACTGGGTAAAGATGGTTCCAAACTGCGATGTTAACGAATCACCCGGCTTATACGAAGCAACGGTTACATAATCATCGGGGTTGGAAAAGGCTCCGCCCGAAACAACAAGCACCTGATTAACGTTGATGCTTCTACTGTTTTGCGCAAAAATAATTTGCACACTTGCTAACAACATAATTGCTGTTAAGAAAAAGTAATTTTTTTTCATACGAAAAAGTTTTAAGGTTAAATAAAAAATTTTAAAACCTCAAAACTCACAGGAAAAATTGATGGAAATGGTTGTATTGATTCCACCAAGCCTTTATCCCGAAAGCTTTGAATGATTATTTGCAAAGGCAGGTCTTCTGACTTACTCGCTTTCGGAGGCCTTCCCATTGCACAAAAGCAACAGTGGCATAAGGTTTCCAAAAGCATTTAATGAGCTTACAGCAGCGGGAACTGTCCGGGATTTTCACCCGATTCCCTGTTAGGCCCAAAGGGCACCTTTACAGTTGCAAAGATATAATAAATTTGATATTGTTTTTTTGTTTGGAATAAGATATTAACAACCTTATTGTTAACTTAAATCCCACGTAAAATAATAGTTGACACTGATATCAAATTTATTTATTACTTTTGAATCTCTCATAATTTCTAACAATGCAAAATCAATTCCATAGCCGTGTAATCATTGCTCTTATCCTCTTACTGGGTTTATTGATGCCATCCATTGTTTTTCCTGATGATATATCTAAACCGGTTAATTACGAAAGGTTGGAAAAAGCACTGCCTGCCATGTCCGATGATACCGCAAAGGTAAATACACTGCTACAGCTTGGCGAATATTATTGCAGCCGGAAAAACGACAAAGCCCTGATGTTTTTGCAGGAAGCCTATACAATTTCAACTTCATTGGATTATGAGGAGGGAATCGGTAAAAGCCTTATGTGGCAGGGTCGCGTTTATTATTATAAGTCCAATTACAGTTTGGCAGATAAATATTATGACAAAGCAAAACCATACCTTGAAACTGCAGGTAACAGGGATGCACTCTCCTTTTGGTATATGGCAAAAGCTTTTAATATGCAGCTTACCGGCGATTATGTTCACGCAATTGAAATGGCAAAACAGGCCATAGAACTATCCAAACAAACCGGCAATAAAAAACGGATGGCCACCTGCAACATGACCATTGGCACCATTCTGTTGGACAGAGGAGATGTTGACAATGCCATGAACTATTTTAAAGAAAGTCTGACTTTAGCGCGTGATATTGATTGCAAGTTTACCATTGCCAACGCTTTAACCTCGTATGCACATGTTTACATGATAAAAGGCTTATTGGATTCTTCATTGATTTTTTCGAGGGAAGCGCTGAAAATACGTGAGGGTTTAAAAATAGATCGCCTTATCGCTTCTTCCGAAATTCTTATTGGTGAAACACTTCTCCAAATGGGAAGGTATATAGAAGCTGAACGCTCGTTACAACACGCAGTTTCCATTTTTAAAAAACTTGACGAAAAAACCGGTGTCATCATCACCAATATGAGCATTGCGGACGCCATGAATAAAGAGGGTAAACCGGAAGGTATTGATCTTGCAAATCAAACGCTGCAGGATGCATTAAAAATTGACAGCCCCAACCTGCTAAGTACCGTTTATAACAAATTGTCAGCCATTTATGCCTTTAATCACGACTATGAAAAAGCGTTTGAATATCAAACGAAACACAAAACCATTGAGGACAGCCTGTTTACTTCGGAAAAGGAAAGGATAATGACGGAAATGGAGGCAAAATTTCAGGCCGAGAAAAGAGACAGCCAAATTCAGTACCTGACCATTAAAAATAAAACCCAACGCAAAAACAATATTTTATTGGGAATTTTAATTGTCTTTTTTGCTGCCGGAATGGTGTTATTGCTCTTTTTGTTTAAAATAAAGTCAACAGCTTTTAACCGGCAGCAAAAACTACTTGAACAGGAAAAGATTATTCACGCTCAGGAAAAACAAATTGCCGCTAAAGAAAAGCAGTTGCTTAGCGAACAGCTGGAGTCGAAAAACCGTGAACTGGCCTCCAAAGCTTTGGAGATGCTCCGATACAACGATGCCATTTCGAGCATCATTAATAAACTTGAAACGTTAAGTGAGTCGCTCAACAACAATCAGGAGACTGAAAAGCCCATTAAAGACATTATTCACCAGCTGGAAACCCATACCAAACAAAACATCTGGAACGAATTTGAAAAAATATTCAAAAACATTCATTCCGGATTTTACGATAAACTTCTCTCCATATGTCCCGAGCTTTCATCCACCGAAATTAAAATTGCCGCGCTGCTCAAACTAAACCTTACCACTAAAGAAATTGCAGCCATCACCTTTAAGTCGGAAGGCGGCATTAAAACCACCCGCTACCGCTTGCGCAAAAAGCTCGGCCTTTCAGGCGACGATAAGCTGGTTCCTTTTTTGATGCAGATTTAAAAGTTTAAAGGTTAAGGTTTGAAGGTTTGGATGATTGGAATTTGTTAATTGGAATTTTGCGAGAGGGGCAGGTTGAGGCGGGGTTCCTTGTAGCATCCTAAAATACCAAACCACGAAGGGGTTTAATATGAATAACCATCGGTGAAACCGGTGGTTAAAATGAAAATGCATCAAAAGAACCCTGAAGGGGTTCAATAAAAGTTATTGAACCCCTTCAGGGTTCTTTTGATGCATTTCCATTTTAACCACCGGTTTCACCGATGATTACTCATATTAAACCCCTTCGTGGTTTGATATTTTAGGATGCTACAAGGAACCCCGCCTCAACCTGCCCCTCTCGCAA
>WGDP01000016.1 GCA_015493215.1 Bacteroidales bacterium
CGTTTAGACCCCGGTTACACCATTGATGCTGAAATTTTACCCAACCATTTTCACAAAAAAGGTGCCCTGGCAGCAGCCCGTATGGGTGATCAGGTTAATCCGCAAAAAAAATCGTCAGGGTCGCAGTTTTATATTGTTCAGGGACAAAAAGTGGACGATAATTATTTAAATATGGTTACCAGCCGAACCGGTCATCAATTTACCGACGAACAAAAAGAAGCTTACAAAACCATCGGTGGCACCCCTCATTTGGATGGAGGTTATACCGTTTTTGGCGAGCTGCTCAGTGGTTTTGATGTGCTTGATAAAATTGCCGCCGTTCAAACCGGCCGCGGTGATGTTCCCGTAGAGCCTGTTACCATGACCATTGAAATTTTGGAATGATGAAAACTAAAATCGCACAATATTTAGAGGAAGTTAACAATTTTAATGCCGACAGCATTGAAGCGTTGGAAGCCTTTCGTATAAAATTTTTAAGCAAAAAAGGGCTTATTCCGGCATTGTTTGCCGATTTTAAGTCGGTACCACCTCAGGAGCGTAAAGAAGTCGGCCAGCTGATTAACGGTTTAAAAAATGCTGTTCAGCAAAAAATTGTGGCCTTAAAAGAAGCCATGGAAAGCGCTTCCGAAACTACCGTTTCGGGCCTCGACCTAACTTTGCCTGTTGAAGCTCCTTTGGGTACCCGCCATCCGCTTTCGGTGGTGCGTAACGAGATTATCGACATCTTTTCGCGCATTGGCTTTACCGTTTCAGAAGGGCCTGAAATTGAAGATGATTTTCACAACTTTACAGCTTTGAATTTTCCGCCCGACCATCCCGCACGCGATATGCAGGACACCTTTTTTATAGAGAAAGACCCTGACATCGCTTTACGAACCCATACCAGTTCGGTACAGGTAAGGGTGATGGAAAATGCACAGCCGCCGCTGCGAACCATATCTCCCGGACGGGTTTTTCGTAACGAAGCCATCTCGGCACGTGCCCACTGTATTTTTCATCAGGTTGAAGGATTGTATGTTGACACCGATGTTTCGTTTGCCGACTTAAAACAAACACTGTTTTATTTTGCCCGCGAGCTGTTTGGCGAACACACAAAAATTCGTTTTCGTCCCTCCTATTTTCCATTTACCGAACCCTCGGCCGAAATGGATGTTTCGTGTAATATTTGCGGCGGAAAAGGGTGTAATGTTTGTAAATATACCGGCTGGGTCGAAATACTCGGCTGCGGAATGGTTGACCCCAACGTACTCGACAACTGTAACATCGACAGTAAAAAATACACCGGTTTTGCCTTTGGAATGGGTATTGAGCGCATCACCATGCTGAAATACCGCATCAACGACCTAAGGCTTTTCTTTGAAAACGATATGCGTTTTTTAAAGCAGTTTGAGTCGGCTATTTAGTCGGGGTTAAAAGATAATCTACTTAAGCTAAAGTAGCTTGTTCAGGTTATGGTAAGTTGATTATTATGCCATTATTCTATATGAACTTGTTTAAAGTTAACTTGATGATAATGGGTATAAAATACTTTAAGCAAGCTCAATAAGAAAGCATACCTGTCTTATGAAACACAGGTTATTTGCTTTAAATCTTTTTTACTCCGAGACAAATATCCAATCCCTTGGCCTTTTCGAGCAACGGGTGGTTTGTAGGCAGCACACGCAAGCGGCCACTGGTTTCTTTTAACGAAATAGATTCGATTCGTTCGCCTTTTTTAACCACCATCTTACCAAAGTCGTTGTTGGCAATCAGCTCCACAGCTTCGGCACCATACCCCGTAGCCAGCAATCGGTCGTAAGGCGAAGGGCTTCCTCCCCGTTGAATATATCCTAAAATAGTTTTACGTGTTTCGATGCCTGTTTCCGTTTCGATGCTGTCGGCAATGTATTCGGCGGCAGAAGTATATTTTTTCGGTTTTCTAATGCCTTCGGCAACAACTACAATGGAATATGGTTTTTTCTTTTTAGCCCGGTTTTTTAAATATTTCATAATGGTATGAAGGTCGTAATCCAGTTCGGGAATTAAAATCACATCTCCGCCCCCGGCCATACCTGCATACAATGTCAACCATCCGGCATGATGACCCATAACCTCGATAACCATGATACGTTTATGCGAGTTGGCCGTTGAATGAAGCCTGTCGATAGCTTCGGTGGCAATGTTCAGTGCCGAATCGAAACCAAAGGTTTGATCAGTTCCCCACACATCGTTGTCGATGGTTTTTGGAATACCTATGATGTTCATCCCCTGTTCCGACAGCCCGTACGCCGTTTTCATGGTGCCGTTACCACCAATACACACCAGCGCATCCAGCCCCTTTTCTTCGTAGTTTTCCTTAATAATTTTGGGTTTGTCAACCGACAAAAATGATTTCTTTTTAAAAGGCTTCTCGCGAGAAGTTCCCAAAATGGTTCCGCCAACGGTTAATATCCCCGAAAGGGAAGGTTCGTCAAGCGGTATAAAATTTTTATTAAGAAGCCCTAAAAATCCGGCTGAAACGCCTATAACTTCCATGTTGTATTTAACAATAGCCGTTTTGCCCACCCCTCTGATGGCAGCATTCAATCCCGGACAGTCACCACCGGCTGTTAAAATACCAATTTTTTTTGGTTTCGACATAATGGTTGTTTTAAAATTTGCCAAAAACAAAAGTAAAGTATTTTCAGCTCATAAACCGGCCATTTAAAAAAAGGAATGAAAAATTGTGTATGTTTGACTTTTGATATTTTTCCTAAATGTTAAAACAAAACACAAAACAGAGGAAAACCAACCTGTTACAAAATTTAAAACATGTAAACAGATGAAGAAAATAGCTTTTCACTGGCAGATACTAATCGGAATGGTAGTTGGTATTGTATGGGGGCTGGTAGCAGTTAAAGCGGGCTGGATTGAGTTTACCACTTTTTACATAAAGCCCTGGGGAACCATTTTTATTAACCTCTTAAAACTGATTGCCGTACCTTTGGTTTTGGTATCGCTGATAAGCGGGATAACAAATTTGAAAGATGTTTCAAAACTTTCGCGCATGGGGCTAAAAACCATTCTGCTCTACATTCTCACCACTGTAATTGCCATTTCTATAGGGCTTGTTATTGTAAACATTACCAACCCCGGTAAAATATTTCCGGAAGAAAAGGTGATGGAGTTCAAACAAAAATATGCCGACAATGTTAAACAAAAACAGGCTGCCGCCTCCGATGTTAAACAAAACAGTCCGTTGCAATTTATGGTTGATTTGGTTCCCTCCAACATTTTTGGCGCCATGACCGATAACACTCAAATGTTGAAAGTTATCTTTTTTGCACTTCTTTTTGGAATAAGTATGATTATGCTTCCCGAAAGTAAAACCGCACCTGTTAAAGCGTTTATTGACAGCGCCAACGACATTGTATTAAAAATGATAGACATCATTATGAAAATGGCACCCTTTGGGGTTTTTGCCCTGTTGGCGGCACTAATTGTTGACATTGCCGGTGACAACCTTAAGGATACCGTTTCGCTTTTTGCCGCGTTGGGCATGTATTCGTTTACCGTAATACTGGGTTTGCTGATTATGATTTTTGCCGTTTATCCGGTTATCATCCGGTTTTTTACAAAAATTAAATACAAACGGTTTTTAAAGGCGCTTACGCAGGTTCAACTGTTGGCATTTTCAACAAGTTCCAGTGCGGCCACACTGCCCCTCACCATGGAAACAGCTGAAAAAGAATTGGGCATTTCAAACGAAACCGCCAGTTTTGTTTTGCCTTTGGGTGCCACCATTAATATGGATGGAACCAGCCTCTACCAGGCAGTGGCAGCAGTTTTTTTGGCACAGGTTTATGGAATGGACTTAAACCTCGGGCAACAATTAACCATTATCCTTACAGCTACGCTTGCCTCTATCGGTTCGGCAGCAGTTCCCGGAGCGGGCATGGTAATGTTGGTTATTGTACTTACAGCAGTTGGGATTCCAACCGAAGGCATTGCGCTAATTTTTGCCGTTGACAGGCCGCTTGACATGCTTCGCACAGCTGTAAATGTAACCGGCGACACCACCATTGCCGGAATTATTGCCACTTCTGAGAACCAAATTGATACGAGCGTTGCTTAAAGGGCTGATTTGAATAATTCCCTCTCTTTCTTATCTGCCGGCAGCAAAATAAATAGCCAAGGCTTTTAAGTTTGGAACTCAACCATTTATGTTTTCCGTGACAACCCCCCGTGGCGTTAAAATAGTAAGCCCGGTTGCATATAAGCTATTTTATGCAACCATTTTTTATGGCTTAGTGTCAAATTTCTAAAACCTATGTAAGTTTTTATTAATTTGCGTGCTTATTTTTTGAGCCATCATTAAGCCCGATTGGATAAGCCCGCAAATGCATTTTGACAAGTCGTTAATAGAAGAGTTGAAAAAAAACAATAGAAAGGCACAAGAGTCTTTTTACAGGTTTTTTGCACCAAAAATGTTTGGTGTGTGCTTGCGTTTTTCAGCTGATAGTGATGAGGCGGAAGATATTATGCAAGAGGGATTTATCAGGGTTTTTAGGTACATAAAAGATTACCGGGGAGATGGGTCGTTTGAAGGGTGGGTTAGAAGAACCATGGTAAACACAGCTATCAACCATTACAAACGGCGAATAAAACGTTCTTTTACAAAGCCCATTGAGCATGCCGGTTCAGCAGCCGGGTTTAATGCCCACATTATTGAACAGATGTCGGCCAACGAACTTTTAAAAGTGATTGAAGAGTTGCCTGCCGGTTATCGAACGGTTTTTAACCTGAATATAATTGAAGGCTATACCCACAAAGAGATTGGTGAGTTGCTGGGGATTTCAGAAAACACATCAAAGTCGCAGCTGTCGAGAGCCAGGGCATCGCTGCAAAAAAAACTTGAAAAAATAAGACAAAAAGAAAACATTGGAAACCAATAGCGAACATATTAACAACCTGTTTAAACAGAAGTTTGAGGATTTTGCACCTCAGCCGCCCGAGCGCGTTTGGGCAGGTATTGCCTCTGCTTTGGACAAAGGAGTTGTTCCGTGGTACAGCACTTTACCGGCAAAAATTGTTGCCATTGTGATTGGTGCAGCTATTTTGCTTGGCGGTTATTGGTTGTTACCCCTACAAAATACTCAACCTGATAAAAAGCCAACTATGGAGGCTGCCTATCAAAACACCACCGAAAGCAATGTTGCAATTGACACTAAAACAGATAAAACCATTCAGCAGCAACAAAGAACGCAAAAACAAAACGAAAACAGCTATACTGCCACTCATAAAGCTGACCAAAATCGTGTTGTAAAACATACAGCATCTTCCGGTTTGATATCTGCGTCAGGTAATAACGGTACACACCACAACGAAGCTACGGCTGCTAAACCAAAAATATTAAGCAGTCAACAACCTGGAAATGCTACCATATCCGAACAAAATTTATTGGCATCGGTTAGCAATACCGGCGAACCTTTCGCAGGCTTTTCTACTATTCAGGCAATTCCTAAAAAAACAGTTTCTCTCAATAACAACCTTTCATTTTCAATATTAAAACCCGGTAAAGTTGAAAACAACAAGCAGTTTGTTACCCATAAAAAACAGTCCGGAAACTGGATTCTGGGCCTCTATTTTTCACCTGAGTTTATTTTTGATCCCTTCGATTCGTTAACCATTCAAAACAGCTACGCCATAAAAGTTGAGCCAACTTATTATTTTAATAATCATTGGTTTATCCGTCCGGGAATCGGTCTGAGTTATGCAAGAGACAAGGGTTTTGTAAAAGCCGATTTTATGAGCTGGGATTATCTTGGCAGTTACGAGGATGTTGTTGACGTTACTTTTGACACCGTTGGAAATACTGTTACGCCGGTTTATCACACGCAAACCAGAGATGTTTATGATTCGATTTTGCATATAACCATCTCGGAAGAAACCAACCGGTATCTGTACCTGCAAACATCGTTGGTTTTTGGTTATCATAATCATGTAAACAAGTTTGGCTGGAGTATTTATGCCGGCTCGCAGGTAAACTTTATTCTGACTGAAAAAAGAGACAACCCCTTACAGGATAACCAGTCAGCTGTTTATTTGAAGTACAATTTGGCCAACAGGCACTCGCCGCAATATGGTTTAAAAATAGGTTTTGGCCTCGACTATGCCATTGCCAAAAGATGGCTGCTTTCCGTAGAGCCGGAATACAACTACTTTATAAACGGGATTAACGGCGGAGATGTTTACAACACACCGCTTTCGGGAATCGGCTTACGTTTTGGACTTATTTACACATTAAAATAAAATATAAACACAAATGTTGAAGAAATACTCAATACTATTCATTGCTCTGTTGCTGTCAGGAGTTACTGAGGTTTACGCTACTTCCAATAAACCCAACAACATTATTGTTACCGGCCAGATTATAAATAAAAAGTATGGCAACGCCATAGCCAATCACAAAGTAATTATTACCACACCTGATATTAAATCGAATGGGCAAAACTATTACAAAGAGGTTTTCACTGATGATGACGGATTTTATTACGACACCATTAGAACCAATCTGACAAAGGGAAAGCTTGAGGTTTATACGCTTGATAAAAATCAACAAAAAATCGACTCAACGGTTTATTATCGTTTTTTCCGAAATACGGAGATGTCGCTATTGGTTAACCTGCTTATTGATATGCCTTTTCATACCAACATATTAAAAGCCCGTTTCCGGTACGTTCAAAAACAGGGAGGAAACCGTTTTTACTACAGGTTTATCAATTTGTCATCGGGACAAAACATTGTTTCGTACAAGTGGAGTTTTGGTGATGGCACTGTTTCGTACGATAAAAATCCCGATCACACCTATTTAGGCCCAGGCATTTATCGTGTCAAGCTAATTATCCAATCAACCATGAACGGCAACCCAAGTACCAACGCCTATTCAAAAATGATTTTAATTCGCGAAAAATCTCTCTATCATGTTGGGGGGCAGGTTTTTGCCGATCTTTTTCCCATCGATCGCGGAAAAGCCTTTTTATATTATAAAGATTCCGTTGATACTTATATTCCGGTCGATACGGTTTCGTTTGACACATTGGGATTTTACATTTTTTACAACCTTCCCAACGGCGATTATCTTATAAAAGCCCAACCCGACAGGGAATCGGAGTTTTACGGAAGCATGTGTCCTACCTATTACGGTGATGCCTTAAAATGGCAAAATTCAGAAACCTGTAATGTTTGCTCCACCAACTGGGATTACGACATTCACCTTTTACCCGCCGAAGGACTAATAGCAGGCGAAGGAGCCATTAAAGGTAACATTTTTGTTGTTGACAGAGGGTTGAAACGGTTTGGCCTTAGTTCGGGCGAAAATATTTCGCTCTACCTGCTTGATTCAACGGGAAACAGCATGTCTTACCTTTACACGGGCTACGATGGCGACTTTGATTTTTCGGAAATAAATCTTTCCAAATACAAACTTTTTCCGGAGGTAACGGGTGTAAACACATCTGAAATTGAAGTTGAGTTAAATGAAGAAAACCCTCAAATCGACAACATGATTATTGAGTTAAGCCTGTCAAGTGTTGATTTTATCTTTCCCGGAAAAAAAGTTAACCGGGGGTTACTGAGCAATCTCTATCCCAATCCATTGGCAAATGGCGAACAGGTCGTATTGTCGGTTAAATTAAAAAAGTCGCAGCAAATAACCTGTACCATTTCCGGCATTACCGGAAAAACAGTCTATTTGAACCGTTACTTTTTACAAGAAGGACAATCTGAAGTTGTTGTTCCGGCCGGTCGTTTTTCCAACGGTGTTTATGTTGTTACCATAACAGATAAACGAGGCAATGCCGACACAAGGCAATTGGTGATAGCACGGTAGAAAGCGTAATTAAGTAATTTCGTCCGAAGCAGGCAAATGCGGTGGAGCTAAACCTTTTTGGTCGAGGCCTGCCTCCGGCAGTCAGGCAGGTGCGTGAGAGACCGAGGTTGAAAGTACATAGTAGCCCCATCATTAAAGCAGGAAAAAAATAGTATATGCCTTCATTATGAGATTCATAACTATACTTTTGGGATTATTACTTTTCAACATTACCTTAAGCTTTGCGCAAAGTATCAGAAGTTTTAAAATTCATTCTCCGGAAGATGAAACCGTTGAAGCCGGGTTGGAATTGCAACCAAATAAATACCTGTTTCTTACCCGGCATGGAGTGTTTTCAGATACTTTGAATATGAGTTGGTGGGGTATCTATGGCTACAATAGCAGGCTTTATGTTTCAGACAGTAATTTGAGTATTGAAGACTCAATTGATCTATCAATTCCAAATTACTACACTGTTGCATATAAAATTCAAGTAATTAGAGATACGGTTATCATATTAGGACGCGCAATTAAAACCGACTTATCAGAAGAACACATCTTTTTTTCATCATTTACAAAGGAACTGGCTCCTATACAAACAGGAATCTTAGGAACTCAAGGTAACCATGAGCTGTTTTTTGATGCGGATACAAATTCTAAAGGAGAAATCGTAATAACTGCAATATCTGATAATTTTGCTTCGAATCATCACAATTTATTTATCGTTACAAACAACAAAAAAGAATTAATAAGTTATATTGATGACTCAACAAGTAGTGGATACGTGAGGATACATTACAGTATCGCCTCAAACACATATCATTTAATTAATGCTCAATCAGTTTCGTTTTACGATACAAATTTCTGCAAATTAAAAGAAAAAGAGCTTCCTTTTATGAATCAATTTTTCAATCAATTCTATGTGTTGCCCGTGAATAGCTATTCGTATGCATTGCAGGGGATTGGCTTCTTTAAACGTACAAATAGGGAAAGCGGATTGGATATAAGTTATTATTTAGTTGATACCGGATTATCCGTCATCGATTCAAACTATATATATCTACCTGACTCGTTGGATAATGCAGGCGGTTTGGATTTTAAAACAACTGACTCAATATTTATGGGAGGTACACATAATACAAATTGGAGCGGGTCATTCCCCCCACAATTTGAACACGAGAACCACAGCCTTGTGTTACAGTGTTCAAATCTTTATACAAATGATATTTACTGGACAACAATATTTGCGGGTGATGGTAATTTCATGATGAAAAATCTTTTTGTAACATCTAACAATCAATGTATTGTAATGGCCACCTATTATGATTGGCAAGCTAATCCCATACAAGAACGCGACATAGTTTTATTTAAAATTAATGATAGCGGAATGGTTACATCTTCTGATTCGAATAATGGTCAAAAGCCGGATTTTTTAGTATATCCGAATCCCGGAAAAAAAATAATACATATAAAACATAATACACCCTCGAATGTAACCTGTTATTTTAGGCTTGAAGATATAAAAGGAATTGTTGTTGCCGAACAAAAGCTAAATGGAATTTTAACAACAATTGATATTCACTTTTTACCCAAAGGAGCTTATACCTACACTGTTTCAGATAATTGCAAAAGATTTGCAAGAGGTGTTTGGATAAAAAAATAAACACTCAGGCTCATCAGGATTGTAAATTCACTTAACCCACATTGCAGCTACAATCTCAAGCTCGTCCGGATTTGCAAATCCGGACGAGCCTGGAGTAAATCAATTTTCTTCAGCAAACCATTCGGCATAGGAGGTAACCGTTTCGCGCAACAACAAATATTTTAATTCGATGTTTTCGGGTAGTGCGTTTTTTAGCCGATTGGCAAAATCCAACAGCATCATCTCGCTGGTGGGCTGATAATTGAGTAAAATTATTTTTTCATAATTTTTTTTCAACTCGGCAATTAGTGTTTCCGAAACATCACTTCGCAATACCAGTGCATGGTCGAAAGGCTTTACAATTTCTGCCCGAACAATTTTTTTCAGGTCGCCAAAATCCATTACCATTCCCCGCTTAGGATGATTTTTTTCCTCAATGGGGGAGCCAGCAACGGTAACCAACAGCTCATACGAGTGGCCGTGAATGTTTTTACAAAGCCCGTCGTAGCCCGGCAACGAATGGGCTGTTTCAAACTTAAACGCTTTGGTAATTCTTATGTACGGTTTTGAAATCATGATGCTTTTAAAAACTTATACTGTTTAATGTACTTTCCGTCAGGGGTTGTAACAATTAACAAATACAATCCTTTTTGATAGCTGCTTACGTCGATATTGTTTTCGTTGTGCAGTGTCCCCGATTTTATTTTTTGCCCCGACATATTAACAATAAAATAGGCAGCCTCACGGCTATCAGCATAGGTAATATGAAGTTTGTTAATCACCGGATTGGGATATACCGATAGTTTTAAATCCAGCGGATTCACCACTGCCGAAGGGTCAACCCAGATAAGGGTGATGTATTCAGGATGGTCAACAAACGGGTTGCGGTTTTGTTGGAAATCGTAAATTTTATTGTTACGGTCAAGCTCTTTTTGGCTTACGGGGTCTTCGTTGCTCCATTTTACCATAAGGTTTAAATACCAGTCTTCAAACACATGGTCGTTGGTTCCGTCAAGCACGGCATCGGCATTGGATGAGTTGTTTTCCCAGCTGCCTATTTCATTTTCGTAGCGGGTTGCCATATAAAAATAGATGCGGGCCAAATCGCCTTTAAACTCGTCGATGGGTTCAAACGCTGTTCCCGAATACCCCGAAACATTGCTGCTGCCAAGCTTACTGCCGTTTTGCGAAGTCCAGGTGGCACTTCCCACTTCCGAATAGGGCCAGTTGCTACGTCTTCCGTTTACATAACCGTCGGTGGGCAAAATGTGAACCACATCGTTTTTCATGGGTGCGGCATTGTTAAACCAGCTTTTTGGAAAGGTATGTTCGCGGTTGTAACACGACCCTTCGCCACTGTAATTACCACATTGATCGGAACCGGCATTATATTCGTAAGGGTTGTTGCCATTGGGATTATAAGAATAAATGTCCCAAATTTTGTTGGTGGAGTTTCCGCTGTTGGTTAGGTTTGCCGGCATTAAATCTCCGGTAAGGTAAAAAGTCCATAAGGCCGAGTAACCCTGGTCGTGATGGTCTTTAATAATGTTATAAAGAGCCGTTTTTAAGGTGTAGCCTGTTTTTCCCTGAGCGCTGTTGTAATAGCCTGCAGGCGGCTGCGAATAAGACAAAAAACCCGTTAACAGGGCAATGGTTAATATGAATAATTTTTTCATAAGATTATCATTAGGTTAATATTAAACAAATTCAATAAACAAACTATACAACGCACCAAATACAAACACAATGCTTCCAAATATATACAGCAAAGCTGCAAGCGAAAAGGCGCTTTTTTTCTCATCGGTGTAAATGGCCGGCAATATTAAAAAGGCAGAAAGCAAAAACAGGGCAATCAGGCTGGTTTCAAATTTAATTTCAGGGAAAAAATAAAACACCATCCCCACTAAAAAAGCATCAACACCTTGTGCCACACCTGTTAACAGCATGAGTTTGGTGTTATCAAGCCTCATTACCACATTCCCTTTTCGTATTTTAAATGCCTCCATGGCCATGCGCACCCCCACCAAAAAGAAGGTAAAAAAGATTACCCCCGACTTAATGCCTTCCAAAAGATGCAAAAAAGTGCCTCCAATCAGCCTTCCAAAACCAAACATAATAACCTGAAGCAGGCTTACGATAATGGTTGCCATAACAGCCTGAAGCCTGTTGGATCCAACATTTACATGCAGTCCGGGCGGAAGCACATGAACGGCCAAAGCAAAAATAATAAAGGCATGTAGTAACCAGTTCATATTTTAAAATTGAGCGGCAAAGTTAATCAAACTAAACAAGTTCAATAATTTTTTGTAACCATTCTGTATCTACTTCATCAAACGAACTTAAAGTGCTGCTGTCAACATCCAGCACACCTATAACATGATTGTGATTGTCAAACAAGGGAACTACAATTTCCGATTTTGTGCGGCTGTCGCAGGCAATGTGCCCCGGAAACTTTTCCACATCATCAACCCTGACCACCTTTTTTTGGTTAATGGCCGCCCAGCAAACTCCCGTATCCTTTGCCAGATTGATACAGGCCAATGAACCCTGATAGGGACCAACCTGCAGCTTGCCTTTCTGCAAAAGGTAAAAACCTGTCCAAAAAAAAGTATCCATTTTATGATAAAGCACTGCGTTGATGGTAGCCATGTTCGACAACGGATTGTTGCTGCTTTTTACAATCAAATCTTTTATCTGCTTATAAAGCCGTGCATAACGGCGTTCTTTTTTCTGTTTGTCCATAAAAAAACTTTTGGCAAAAGTAGGCAAAAGAGTTAGAATCTGTCCGGATTAGAATTTACAGGATTAATTTGTTTTCTCCTATCTTTGCCTTATGGCTTCCTTTTCAAATATTTGGTACGAAGCGATGCTGATAGTGGGTGTTATTTTATTTTTGAGTATCTTGTGGGCTGCGTATGTTTCCTTTCTTGAAAAGGAAGCCAGAGCCGCTAAGATATTTCTTTTTACCGCCATCGTTTTGCTGTTGCTGTTTGTTTCTCCATGGTTTTTCCATGCCGTTTGGTTAAATTATTTTGTTGAATTTGTAATTTTAATGCTGTTTGTTGCGGGCTTCGTTTTTACACTTCCCATTGGTAACAAAAGCGGATGGATATCGCCTGTTCCCATAAAACGTATTGATGAGCGTGACACCATGTTTTCGCGCAACGAACTAAAGCGGGGAAGTAAAGATTACGAGAACTATTATTCAAAAAATCCTGAGAAAGAAAAGTCCGATGCTGTGTTTCGTTCAAAACCGGGTTTGCTGGCCAAAGGTGCTGTGCAATACAATCCATTTCATTTTGCTTCGGCGGATGCAAGTTTTTTTACGGTAGCAAAGTTTAAAAACGGCGTAAATGGCTCTGTTTCTGAAGATAAAGTTAAAGTTGATACCAATGAAATTACCTCTTATCTTAAGTCGTGGAGCAAAAAGCTGGGTGCGGTTGATTCGGGCGTTACAGAATTGCAGGAGTACCATTTATATAGCGTGGGTGGAAGAGCGGAACGAAGAAACATTCCCATCAAAAAGCAGCATCAGTTTGCATTTGCTTTTACCGTGGAGATGCAACGGGAGATGATGACGACCGCTCCTGCATCAACCGTTATTATGGAGTCGGCACAGCAGTATCTTGAAGCGGGGCGCATTGCCATGCAGTTGGCCGCTTTTATCAGAAACCTGGGCTACGAAGCCCGTGCACATATCGACGGGAATTATGAAGTGGTTTGCCCGCTGGTGGCGCGAGATGCAGGACTGGGAGAATTGGGCAGGATGGGCTTGCTGATGACGCCAAAGCTCGGCCCGCGGGTACGTATTGGCGTAGTTACCACCAACCTTCCTTTAGTTGTGGATGAACCGCTTAACGACTATTCGTTTATTGACTTTTGTATAAAATGTAAAAAATGTGCCGATGTTTGTCCTTCCAAGGCCATATCTTTTGAAGACAGCCAGGTTGTGGATGGTGTAAAACGGTGGCAAATCAATCAGGAGCAGTGTTTTAATTACTGGAGCATCATTGGCACCGACTGCGGCCGTTGTGTTGCCGCTTGTCCCTTTTCGCATCCTGACAATGCCTTACACAACCTTGTTCGTGCAGGCATTAAAAGGTCGGCACTTTTTAGAACCGCCGCTTTAAAAATGGATGATGTTATTTACGGAAGAAAACCAAAACCTGCTGCCATTCCGGATTGGGCAAGGATAAGTGAGAAATGAGTTTGTCTTGAATAGATGTGTGGTACCCCCCCAAAAGCAACCAACCCCGTTTACAAATGTGTTGGCAGCCAATAAAACAAAAAGTTAAGGAGCAGCCCCTGAAGAACAATCATTAAAATGGCCATTGGAAGTGCTTCTTTACGGTGCGAATAGTATTTTCTTAAAAGGAAAGCGCCAAAAATAAGCGAAAGCAACCAAGGGGTTAACAGAATGATTCCGTACATTCCGTAATGGCGTTTAAACTTTACGATAAACCTGTTGCGGCGGGTAAACTTTTTTTTGTGCTTGCGCTTTTCGCGCCTGCGTATTAACCAGTTTATATATTTTTTGTTCCAGGATGCAGGGAGTACTTTAGCTACCACCGGTTTCATTACTTTACCAAAAAGAAAAAGCAGCTTTGCCATATGGTAGTAGGCCAAAAATGCCAACACCCCTCCGGTAAGCATGGTTACCACCGTAGAAACCAAATCGAGTTTAATAAGCAGCCCGAACATGGGCGTGTAAAAATACCTGACCGTTGAAATCAGAAAAACATTGATAATTTTTAAGGTATATGACATGCGGGTTGCTTAAACCGCAAAAATAGTTTTTTTAAACTATCCGCAATGGAAGTATTTTTTCACCAACTCCATGGTTTTTTCGCTATCGTTTTCAATATCATGCCGCAGGGTGGTATCATTAAACGCTTTAAGCTGCTTTACCAGCTGGTTTAAGATGGCTTCGGTAAACACGCCTCTGTCAAGGTATATATCCTTTTGTTTCAGTAAATTGGCTGCCGATTCAACACACGATTTGGGGAGTTGTGCCAGGCTGTTTTGTTTTTCCTGATGTTCCTCATCAAAAATGTTGATGTCAACATAGGTTTTTTTAGCAACTTCCAAAGCGTCTTTCATTTCAAACCCATGACGGGCTGCCACGGTCATCCCTGCCAACAGCAGATAAATATCGGCCGAGCCGTCGGGGCTGCGCAGCTCTACCGTTTGTTTTCCCGAAAAGTCAACCACATCTCCTTTTTCCTGCGGGTTGGCATCGCTAATCATGTTTACCGGCTTGGTCCATCCCAGCGGAACCCTTACCAGTACCGAACGGTTACGGTCGCCCCAGCAAATGTTGGTAGGTGCTTCCTGATGTGGTACCAACCTGAAATAAGAGGTGGGGTTCATGTTTCCAAAGGCGGTAAGCGACGGGGCAAGTTCCATGTATCCCGCAATGGCGGTTTTAGCAACATCGCTCAACTCGCCGTTTTTAATCATCTGATTGATACCGTCTTTCATAATTCTGGTGTGGATGTGCAATCCGCTGCCAGCTTTCCCAACGGTAATTTTAGGGGCAAAAGTAACCTCCACACCGTATTGCATGGCGAGTGTGCGCACAATCCATTTTGCTTTGAGCAACTGGTCGGCGGCATCTTCCACATTGGTGGGCAAAAACTCTATTTCGTTCTGTTCGTACACCAGTCCGTTTTTGGTAAAATTACCCACTTCGGAGTGGCCGTACTTGATAGTTCCGCCGGCTTCGGCAATAAGTTTCATGGCCTCGGTTCTGAAATCAACCCATTTTGAAAATGGAGACGACTCGTGATAAGCGCGTTGGTCGTCGGCATGAAACAGCCCGTCATCTTCGCTAATAATGTAATACTCCAGCTCGCCCATGGCTTCAAATTCATAGCCGGTAACCTCCTTAAAAGCATTGTGCGCTTTTTTCAAAATATACTCCGGAGCTCCCTCAAAAGGTTTTCCGTCGCGGTCGTAATAGCTGCAAAGAATATCCAGGGTTGGGATTTCCGAAAAGGGATTTACAAAAGCCGTTTTATAACGAGGAATCACATACAGGTCGCTTGAACCGGCTTCGATAAAAGGAAACAGGCTGGAACCATCCACACGTTCACCGGCGGTAAGAATGGAATCGAGGTGATCACGATTACCTATAATGAAGTTTAAGGTTTTTAACCTCCCGTCCCATCCGGCGTATCGGAAGTTAATCATTTGAATATCGTAATCTTCAATAAAACGAATCAAATCCTCTTTGGTGAGGTTCTCGGCTGGCTTATTTAAATATTGAATCACCGGGTTGGGATTCATCGAAATAGCATTATTCATATTTACATTTTTATAAAACGGGTTGCAAACTTATCAAAATTAACGGGTGCTTTTTCCAAATTAAACATATCTTTTATACATTTGGAAAAAATTAATACATACAACTATGACGCTAAAAAATAAATTAACCCCGATTTTTTTTGTTTTAATACTTATTTTTTCGGGATGTAAGTTTCCGGTATCGGTTTTAAACGGAAAAGTTGACAATTCAAAAACAGAAACCATGAAAGAAGTAGCCAATCAGGTAAAAATTCAAAACGACACAACAGCAAATTTAAAGCCTGATAATGAAGCACGTATCGTATGGGCAAACCCCAGGTCGCCTGCCAAAACCAAATATGTGCTGGTTTATCTTCACGGCTTTTCGGCAAGCTGCAAAGAGGGTTACCCGGTTAACTACGATTTTGCAAAACGATATGGCATAAACCTTTACTGTGCCCGTTTGGCCGACCATGGTGTTTCCGACGAAAAACCCATGATTAACTTAACTGCCGAAGCATACCTCGAATCGGCCAAACAAGCCCTTGAAATTGGTCGTCAGCTTGGCGATAAAGTAATATTAATGAGCACCTCCACCGGTGGAACCCTTTCGCTTAAGCTGGCTGCCGACAATCCATGGATATATGCTTTAATAATGTATTCGCCCAATATTGACGTGGTTGACAGTAAAGCACACTGGCTTACCAATAAGTTTGGGTACGGCCTGGCAAAACTTGTTAAGGGCGACATGATTGTTTATGATGACGACCCGCCGGAAGTTCAAAAATACTGGCAGTCGAAGTACCATATTAACGGTGTACGTGCTATGACCCAGCTACTGGAAAAAACCATGACCCCCGAAACCTTTGCCAAGGTTAAACAACCTGTTTTTGTGGGCTATTACTACAAAAACGAAGAAGAAAAGGATCCCACCGTAAGCATTGATGCCATGATGAAGATGTTTGACGAGCTGGGAACCCCTGCCGGGTTAAAACAAAAGGTTGCCTTTCCCAATGCCGGTTGCCATCCCATTCCCTCCAAAATTTACAACAAACACTACAAGGATGTTGAAGTTAAAACATACGAATTTGCCGAAAAAGTACTGGGTATGGAGCCGGTTAACAAATAGAATACCGGGTTTATTTTTTGAGATTGATGTATGATAATAGCCATTCTGTGTTCCTTACATTGATAGGTTGGTAGTGGTTATTGGTGAGTTAGCCATTATTTAAAAGAACGACACAAAATGACTGAATATAAGATGAATAAAAAGAAAAATAAGTTACTAATAATTGGATTGATTTTCTTATCAATTTCATTAGTGAGTTGCGGACAAACAAGGCAGGACAAGACAGAAACCATTATTGCCAAATTAAACCTCATTGAGTCTCAAAAAACAAATTACAAGTTCCAGATTGAGCCTTTAAAATACCAAGCAACAGGAAAAGATAGTATTAGAATTTTTGAGTTAGAGAAACAATTATCAGATGAGGAGATTACAAAACGAATAACGAAAGCATTTAACGAAGGTCTAAGCAATGCAGATGTAAATGATCTCTATGTGTTCACACAATCAAGTGCATTTGAAAAATTATTCAATCAAGGTGAATTATTTACATTAATATCTGCTCAATTCAAAGACATAGATAATGAGATAAACAACATAACAAATAATTTTAATGAGCGAGTTGAGAAACCGACAAACAAATTTGGACCAATATTCATTGATAGAGAAAATGGATTTTATGCCACAGTTGATTATGACTATTCAACAGAAAACAAGGATATAAAGTTAGAAGATAAACCATCATTGACTTCAAAAGACATTTTAGAAGTAAAAAAGGTTTTTAGCACCTATAATGACCAACCTGAAATTAGTATTGTATTTACAAAAGAAGGCGCTAAAAAATTCTATTTATTTACAAAAGAGAATATTGGGAAACCAGTTGCGATTGTAATTGCAAAGCATATTGTTTCAATGCCAACGGTGAATTCTGAGATAATTGGTGGAAAAGCAAGTATTAGTGGTAATTTTACAGAAGATGAAATTGATAAAATGATAGAAATATTGAAAAATAAATAAAAAAACAATGGCTAACACGCAATATAAAAAATTGGGCATATAGTGCTAAATATGAACATTTTAACATTAAATAAACAACGTAGTAAATTGAAAAATAAGTGTTTCAAAATGCCCAACTTTTCATATTGCCAACCGTTGTACACTATTAGTGAGAAAACTGTAAAATCATCAACCAATAAATAACCATGAAAAAAACCATTTTAATACTCGTAGCAATTATTTTAATTCAAAATGCAAACAGCCAAACCTATTTTCCCTTTCCAACCGATACTGCTCAATGGAATAATTTAACATGGGCACAATGGTCGCCAAGTGACTTTTGGTTGATAAATTCACAGTATAAACAGATGGGTGATACGGTCATCAATAATTTAACCTATCACAAAGTTTTTTACTACGAGGCAAATAACCCCACATCGTACGAATATATTGGTGCCTTAAGGGAAGATACCACAAAAGACATTTACTTTTACCCTTCCACAACCATCCTCCCAAACTATTGTGGCACTCAATTTCCCAGCGACACCACCGAGTATCTTTTATACACTTTTGACAGTTTGGTTCCGGGAATGACTTTACCCATAAACACAGGGGGTACAGAAATTAAAGTTATTGAAATTGATTCGGTTTTTCTACAAAACGCATACAGAAAAAGATATAAAATTGAGCAAAATAGTATGTTTGGATATCAATACTGGATTGAAGGAATTGGAAGCACCAAGGATTTATTTGCCCCGTTTTCGTACGAATTTGAATGGGAATTATACACCTTGTGTTACACTGATTCTGTTACATATTACATTAACTCACCCAATGGTGGGGATTCGTGTCATTACTCAATCCCGTTAAGTTTAGTGGAAAATATTGACAGCAGGATAGAACTATACCCGAATCCTACATCAAAATCAATTACAATCAGGTCAAATCAGGGAAAAGATATCAAACTGATAAAGATTTACAATTCGTTCGGGCAACTGATTATGCAAAACAAAATGGCAGGGTCATCGGCAGTAAAATTAAATATCGAAAAATTTAAACCCGGCCTGTTTGTTCTTGAAATAGATTATGGAAACAGAAAGCAATACTTAAAATTTGTAAAGAAATAATTTCTGTTTGCAAACAAAAGAACCGATACTAGCTCACAGGCTCAACTACTTCTCAACTTTCTCTTCTAACGATTTAAATCCTTCGCCAAGTATCTCGCTGGCGTTGAGAACAGTAACAAACGCACGTGGATCCACACGATGAATAAACTCCTGAAGTATTGCTACTTCACGACGGTTAACCACCGTAAACATAATGGTTTTATCATTGCCGTGATACATTCCTTTTCCGCCAATCAAAGTGCCTCCACGGTTTAAATCTTCAATAATCTTTCTCTTAATTTTTTCGGTTTCTTCCGAAATGATAAAAAGTACTTTGTCGTAGCTTATTCCTTCAAGGATGGTGTCAAGAATTTTTCCTGAAATGTAAATAACAATAAGCGAGTAAAACGGGATTTTCCAATCTTTAAAAACAATTAATCCAAAAAGTACGATGGTTGAATCCACAAGAATAAGCAACCTCCCAACGGGCAGATGAGTATATTTACTTATAATCATGGCAACAATATCGGTACCGCCTGAGGTGGCTTTGGTTTTAAAAATAAGTCCCAGCCCCACACCGGAAAATACACCACCCACAATCGACGACAGCAGTACGTCGTCGGTTATTAACGGGTCGGTTCCGTAAAGATAGGTAAGGCCGTCAACAAAAACAGCCGTAGCCACAAAACCCACTACCGTTTTGGCACCAAATCGCGGCCCCAGTATTTTAATGGCAATAAGGGTTAACGGTACATCAAAAGCCAGCGCCATGGCACCCACAGGTGTTCCCAGCAGGTAATGCAATACAATGGAAATACCATAAACACCTCCCGGAACAATTTTATGAGGGGTGATAAAAAAGACAAACCCGGCAGCCAAAATAAAGGCTCCCGCAACTATCATTAAATAGTTTAAAATCCATTTCCAGCTAAACGCTTTTTCTTTGATTAAAAAGGCCATAACTAATTATTTTTAAGAGGTGTTAAAAAGGCGCGCAAAAGTAATTTATTATTAATATCAAATGCTGTTTTGAAGTTTTATTCTTAAATATTTTGATAAATCCTATTTTGATGTATTTTATTAATATACTGTACTTTATCTACAGAACACATCTTAGACTTTAAACAACTTCATTGTTGTCCCGTTAGAGACAGGATATTTATAGAAAAATCATAAAAGACAACAAGACCCGTTAGACGAGATATTCATTTATGTAATTTAACACGTATTGCTCATTGTAATCAATTATAAATCTACCCGAGCTTTGGGGACATACAATTTTTACATTCCGTCCCTGACGGGACTATCAAGCGTTGGTAAATCATGTTCGAGAAATATCCTGTCCCTGACGGGACAAAATGCCTATTCAATTTCTTCTTCGGTGCGATGTTCTGTAAAAACAGGTAACTATTTTTTCTGTCAAAGCACCTATCTGACAATCATTTTTTTGGAAATCGTTCTGTTACCAATGATTACAGTATAAAAATAGATGCCGGCATTAAAACCGGAGACATCTACATTAAAGGTGTAATTACCTGCTGCATTGGCAAGATGAGCCGATGAATATACCTGTTGTCCCAGCATATTATTGATGGTAAGGTTTATGGTTCCGGGCTGTTCTGTTTTAACACCAATGGCAGTAATATCGCTTGCAGGATTGGGCATGTTTTGAGATACTTCAAATGAAACCCCTCCAACACTTTCAATCCCCACCGGCATACCATACGGTAAATAAACCATGTTGTTGTTAACCGGAGCATGATTTCCACCGGTAGGTTGAATGCTGTTACCGGGCAGATTATCAGTTTGGTATAAAATACTAAAATCAGTGCCTACACCGAGTGACGGATAGACACACTCACTGAAAAGATGAAGCACATCACCGGTAAGGTCTTCAAAATCGCTAAAGTTTCCTTGTCCGTCAAGCTCGGTTTTGCGTGTCCAGATATGACGGTAGTTTTGCGATAATTCAGCATTGGAAAAGCCTACTGCCAGCCCTGAGTAAAAGAAAGTAACAATATTGTTTCCATTGTCATCACTTGTAACAGCTATCTGAGGCATTGATACCAAAGAGGCAAAATAAGGAGCAACACCAACAATGGTATCATCATCGTGAGGCTGAACCCATGCAGCCAGTTGGCCTTGTTGATACAACGTGGTACTTTCAACATCGGAGAACATAATTTCATTGCCAACCTGGGTGGTGTCCAACGGATCCATATCTTCATTCCAATAAACCAAACCATCCGAATAGGGATAATAGCTCCACCCGTCGGCAGGATCGTCATCCACATGAACCTGCCGCCCGAAAGCCACATGTACTTTTCCTGCGTTATCCAAAGCAACAGCATTGTAACCATCGCCACCACCACATTGAGGAAGTGTTCCTTCGTTGCCGGTAAAAAAGGGCATTGGGCTGTTGTAAAAAGTAATTTTTTCCCAGGTATCGCCTCCGTCATACGATTTCATTACGTACCCGTCTTTTATTCCATCGAAAGCAACAAAGGCAATGGTATCGCCGTGTGGTATTGCCCAGGCATAATCGTCGCCGCCAATACCGCTGGTTTCGTCCGAACTCATCCCCGGAAGAATTACGTTTTCAGGATCCCATGTTTGTCCACCATCGGACGAACGCGAATATACCAACGCTTCGGTAAGGCCCTCATAGGTTTTGTTAAACCCGGCGCAGGCAATTATATGAATTACATCGTGGTTGGGGCCGGTTGTTATCATTCGTGCCCAGGTTAAATCCATGTTGTCGGGAGCGGGGCCTGCCAGGGTAAAATGCTGCCATTCTCCTGTGCCCTTGTGCTCGCGCCACGAAAACATCAGCCCTGTATTATTTAAAGTATGGGCAACCACAATTTCGCCATCGGCGCCATAGGGCGCTATGGAGGGCCAACCGGTTCTTACATCTTCAATGCGCGAAGTGGGCGCAGGCCCCCAGCTGGTTCCGTCAAAATAGTTGTAACCGGTTCCTCTGTCGGGAAAATTAGGTACCCCGTTTTCCGAACCCATGGTCCAAACCGCTGCCATGGTGCCATCATCAAAAACCCAAATGCGTTTCGACATGCTGGAGTTCGATTGTAAATCGTACCATGTTGTACCCACTACCTCGTCAACACCTTTGTTTTCAACATAGGGATTTGCCGGTAAAGTTGGAAGCGCATCGGCCAAATGAATACCTGTTTTGGCAACAGTGTTAAAAAGTGCCTGATGCTTTAACTGAGCAACCTGCGAATAGGAAACGATACTCATTCCCAAAATAAAAATAAGAAATAGATGTTTTTTCATGGTGCTGAATTTTTGTTATAAAACTAAAAGTATGATTTATTTAACGGATAAAGGTACAAGAAAATCAATTAATGTATCTTTGAAATCAAAAAAAATATTATGCGTTACCAATCCATAAACCCGGAACTATTTGAATATAACCGGAAAAACCTGGCTAAATTGATGAAACCGAAGTCGGTTGCCGTATTACAACCCGCCGATCAATATCCGCGCAACGGCGACCAGTACTTTACTTACAGGCAACAGTCGGATCTGTTTTACCTGACAGGAATTGAACAGGAAAAAACCGTTTTAATGCTGGCGCCGGGGTTTAGCAACGAACGTTTTCGCGAAGCGTTGTTTATTTTAAAACCCGACACAAAACTGGAAACCTGGGAAGGACATAAACTCACCAAAAAGGAGGCTTCGGAAATTTCGGGCATCAAAAATGTTTTTTGGCTTGAAGATTTTGAAGCAACTCTGCGTGAAGTGTTACTCGACAGCGACAACTTTTATTTGAATGTTAATGAGTACGTTAAGTTTTTTTCCGAGGTACCCGAACGCAACCACCGGCTTGCCCTTAAGTTTAAAGAAAAATACCCGATACACAATTACGAACGGCTGGCACCGCTTTTAAAGCAGCTGCGCCAAATTAAATCGGAGCCTGAAATCGACCTTATTCGCCACGCCTGCAAAATAACCAACAAAGCTTTTCACAAAGTGATGAAAACCATTAAACCGGGCATGAAGGAGTATGAAGTGGAAGCTGAAATTATTGGCGAATTTATCAGAAACGGTGCCAACGGACATGGCTATGACCCCATTGTTGCTTCCGGAGGAAGCGCCTGTATGTTGCACTACGTTGACAACGATAAAACATGTAAAGATGGCGATTTGGTGTTGATGGATTTTGGCGCCGAATATGCCAACTACACCGCTGATATGTCGCGAACCATTCCCGTTAACGGTAAATTTACACCCCGTCAAAAAGCCTGTTACAATGCTGTGTTGGATGTTTTTAAACAAGCCCGCGAGATGCTGGTTCCCGGAAACACCATCGACAAGGTGAACAAAGCAGTAGCTCTTATGCTTGAAAAGAAAATGATATCGCTGGGGTTGTTTACCGCTGAAGAGGTGGTAAAACAGGATGGCGAAAATCCGCTTTACTTTAACTATTACATGCACGGAGTATCGCATCCGCTGGGACTTGATGTACACGATGTGGGTTCAAAATACGAACCTTTTAAAGCCGGCATGGTTGTTACCTGCGAACCGGGTCTTTACATTAAGGAAGAAAACCTCGGCATTCGCATTGAAAACGATATTTTAATTACCGACGACGGCCCTGTTGATTTAATGATTGACATCCCCATCGAAACCGACGAAATAGAAGCTGCCATGCGCCATGCCTGAGACCTTTCAATATAAAAATAAAACACAAAAATATTACAGCCTCGGCGAACTTACCGGGAGCATCCGTAAAGTTATTGCCAAAACTTACACGTCGGCCTATTGGGTTAAAACCGAAATTGCCAAACTCAATTTTTACCCTTACAGTGGCCATTGCTACCCCGATTTGGTTGAAAAACAAAACAACAAAGTGGTGGCGCAAATACGGGCAACCATTTGGTCGGGCACCTACGATTCAATTGCAAAAAAATTCAGGCAGGTTACCGGCGAAAACCTCTCGGAAGGCATGACCGTTTTGCTGCTCGTAAGGGTTGTTTACCACGAACAGCACGGCCTTTCGTTAAACATTTTGGATGTGGAACCCTCCTTTACCCTCGGCGAAATGGCGCGCGAAAAAATGCAGTCAATCCAACGGTTAAAAGGTGAGGGGCTGTTCAATAAAAATAAACAGCTCACCTTTCCTTTGCTGCCCAAAAACATTGCCGTAATATCGGTGGAAACGTCAAAAGGATACCACGATTTTGTAAACATTTTACAAAACAACCGGTACGGATACCATTTTGAGCAGACCCTTTTCCCGGCGCTGTTGCAGGGCGAAGGTGCGGTAAAATCAATTGTACAACAACTCAAAGCCATTGCTGCAAAAGCTATCCGGTTTGATGTGGTGGTTATTATCCGCGGAGGGGGAGGCGATGTTGGATTAAGTGCTTACGATAACTATGCATTGGCCAAAGAGGTGGCGGCATTTCCGCTTCCCATAATTACCGGCATTGGCCATGCCACCAACGAAACGGTAACCGAAATGGTAGCCTTCGCCAACAAAATCACCCCCACCGATGTGGCCTATTTTCTGATTGAAAAATTTGAAAACTTTCATGCCGTGGTTTATAACCTTAAAGAGCGGTTGGAAACAGGAACCAACCTGTTTTTGACAAAACATTCGGAAATCCTCAACGGCTTTACAAACAATTTTAAACAACAGGTTAAATTTTTGGTTGAGCAGCACAAAGCAAAGCTGATGCTATACCAATCTGAAATAAACAATTTGCTGCAACGTTTTTTAAACGCCAAACGAAACAATCTTTTGGAGATATCCACACGGTTACAATACAAACCGGCTGCCGTTGTTGCCCGCGAAACGGACAGGCTAACCCGTTTTAACGAACGGCTGATTTTATTGTCGAAACAGCGGTTAAAAAGTCAATTAATAGTTTTAACCCATCTCGAAACCAAACTAAACCTTTTAAAACCCGAAAATATATTAAACCGGGGTTACAGTATTACCCGCCTCAACGGCAAGGCTTTAAAACGGCCTGAAGATGCAAAAACCGGTGACAAAATTATTTCCATTTTAAGTGAAGGCAGTATTGAAAGTACCATTACAAAAACAAAACAAAAATGAGCAAAAGTCAAACCTATCAGCAAGCAATCGAAGAGCTTGAAGCCATTGTTAACGAAATAGAAAACGAAGAAATATCGGTGGACGAGCTTTCGGAAAAGGTAAAACGCGCATCGCAATTAATTGTGTTGTGTAAAACCAAACTTACCAAAACCGAACAGGAAGTTTCAAAGGTTTTGGAAGAGATGAAAAAGGATGAATAAATTGGCCGATTAGTTGGTGGCATATGCAGGCACAAAAATACCCAACACAAAAAATAGCCGACATACGTAATATACCCCTAAAAATCAATATGAAAGCAATCTAAAACAGATGAAAATACAATACGCATCAGACTTACATATTGAATTTCCTGAAAACAAGAAGTTCCTAAAGCAACACCCATTAAAACCAGAGGGCGATATTCTTGTGTTGGCTGGTGATATTGTTCCCTTTGCCATCATGGATAAGTACGAAGATTTCTTTACTTATCTGTCTGATAATTTTGAAGACGCCTACTGGATTCCTGGTAACCATGAATACTATCACTTTGATATAGCAAAAAAGAGTGGCAGTTTTCATGAGAAAATAAGAGATAATGTTCACTTATTGAATAATACTGTTATCAATAAGAGTGGTGTGGATTTAATCTTCTCTACAATGTGGACGCAAATAAGCCCTGCCAGGCAATGGGCGATAGAAAGAGGCATGAACGATTTTTATGTAATTGCGTATAATGGACATAAATTTACTGTGCCAATATATAATCAGCTGCATAAAGAAAGTCTTGCGTTTTTACAGCAAGCTTTAATCAATAAAGCAGATAAGAGTGTGGTGATAAGTCACCACCTGCCTACTTTTATGAATTACCCTGAGAAGTATAAGACAAGTCCTTTAAATGAGGGCTTTGCTGTTGAACTATTCGACCTTATAGAAAGCAATGGCCCTGATATATGGATATATGGTCATACACATGGTAATACTTCTGACTTTTCAATAGGCAAAACTCAATTATTGACTAATCAAATGGGGTATGTGAAATATAAGGAAAATGATAAATTTGTAAATAATAATATTATTACATGTTGATATACAGTTTGATTGCACTATAATTGCACGATTGCACAGGCTGTGCAATTATGCAAGAATAGCACAATTGTAAACTAACTGTATTTGTAAATAGAAATATTATGAACGAACTTAAAAAATATCTTAAAAATACTTTGGGGATAGAGCCTAAAATAAGAGCTTTAAAAGTAGATGTATTGAAAACATTGCCATTGTATATTGCCAATGTATATACGCTTTATTATATTGAATTACAAACTAAAGAAATGCCTGATTGGGAAAAATGGAAAATGAAGCTGGAAAGCTTGTTAGCATGACAAAAAAGCTGATTTTTTATATGCATCCCGCAATGATTTCACTCCGCCATCCTTTCGGCTGGCACCTTACAAACTTTTAACCTCCAGCCCCAGCTCATCACACTTTTTTAAAAACAGCGGAAGGGCATAAAGCATATTGGTGGCCGACTTTTCACTGTCGTGAAAAACAACAATACTACCGGGTTTTAAACCCTCCATACTATTTTCAAAACAGCTCTCGGGAGTAATATCTCTGCTAAAATCATACGTTAAAACCGTCCACATAATAATACGATAATCTTTTTTTAACCTTTTTATTTGAAGCGGACCAATCTTCCCGTATGGAGGCCTGAACAAATCGGTGTCAATAAGTTTTGATGCTTTCTCAATATTTGAAAAATAGCTTTTATTGTTGCTTTTCCATCCGTTAAGATGATTAAATGTGTGGTTGCCGGTTCGATGTCCACGGTTTAAAATCTGCCGGTACGTTTCGGGATGTTTGCGCACATTGTCGCCCACACAAAAAAAGGTTGCTTTTGCACGATGGCGGTCAAGAATATCCAAAACCCGCGGAGTGATGGTTGGATGAGGGCCGTCGTCGAAGGTTAAGTAAACACTGTTGCTGCCTTTAACCTGCCACTCCACCGAAGGATAAAAAACCTGAAGCCATTTGGGAACCGTAACCATCATGCAACAAAAGTAACAAAATGAAAAACATGACATCACACTTTAATAAAACCGCATATATTTGTCATCATTATGAAAAAAGTTATTGTTTTGGGTGCGGGCATGGTGGGCAGCGCCATGGCCATCGACATGGCATCGGCACATAAAGTTACCCTTGCCGATATAAATTTAACTACCCTTAAAAAGGTAAAACAAAAATGTGAATCGTTGACTATTAAAACACTCAATGTAACCGACAAACCAGTCCTTCAAAAAATCATTCAGCCCTTCGATTTAGTAATATGTGCCGTGCCGGGGTTTCTGGGTTTTGAAACCATGAAATCAATTATTGCCGCCGGTAAAAATGTTGTGGACATCTCCTTTTTTCCTGAGAACTCACTGTTGCTCGATTCGCTGGCAAAACAAAATAAGGTTACCGCCATTGTTGACTGCGGCGTAGCTCCGGGAATGGGTAATATTATTTTAGGCTATCACAACGAGCTGATGGAGATAACCGATTTTGAGTGCCTTGTGGGAGGGCTGCCAAAAATTAAAAAGTGGCCGTTTAATTACAAAGCACCCTTTTCGCCGGTGGATGTAATTGAAGAATATACGCGTCCCGCCCGCTATGTGGAGCATGGAAAACTGGTGGTACGCGAACCTCTTACCGACTGCGAGTACATAGATTTTGAAGGTGTTGGCACCCTTGAATCGTTTAACTCCGACGGCCTCAGAACCCTGATTGACACCATGCCGCACATTCCGAATATGAAAGAGAAAACATTGCGTTATCCCGGCCATGTGGAGTACATAAAGGTTTTAAAAGAGAGTGGCTTTTTTAACCATAAACAAGTGGAAATAAACGGAACAAAAATTTCGCCACTTGAATTTACCAGTAAAATTTTGTTTGATGAATGGAAGCTGAACGAAACGGAAGAGGAAATTACCGTCATGCGCATCACACTAAAGGGAGAAAATAAAAAAATTGTGTACAATTTGTTTGATGAGTACGATTCAAAAACAAAAACCTCATCCATGGCCCGAACAACGGGCTATACAGCCACTGCCGTAGCAAACCTGTTTTTAAACGGACTCTTTAGCGAAAAGGGCGTTTTCCCGCCTGAGATGATTGGAAAACACAAAGACCTTTTTAACTATATCCTTCAATATCTGCGGCAGCGAAATGTAAATTATGTTAAAAACTCCGGTTAGGGTCACATATATCTTTTAACAGTGAGGCTGCTTCGTTACTTTGAGGTTGACTTGACACGCGGATCGTCAACATCATCAACAAACAGGGTAAGTAAGCCTGCCAAAATCATGGAACCGCCTCCCAAAATCAAAGCATAAATTGCTTCGCCACCGGCAATGGTTTTTACAAAAAACCCAAGCAGGCTGGCTGCCAATATTTGCGGAATGACTATAAAAAAGTTGAATATACCCATGTAAGTACCCATTTTATGTTGCGGCAACGAACCGGTTAAAATGGCATAGGGCATGGCCAAAATACTGGCCCAGGCAACACCCACACCCACCATTGAAAGAATTAACCAGTTGGGGTCTTTTATAAAATAAATTGAAATCAGCCCAAGCCCTCCCAAAACCAAAGCGGTTAAATGGGTTATTTTACGATTGGTGTATTTGGCCAATACCGGCAACAGAAATGCCACAACAGCAGCAAACAAGTTATAAACGGCAAACATTACTCCAACCCAGTCGGCGCCTTCGTTATACTCTTTTTGTATTATTTGTACACGCTCCATCTGATTCGATGCTAATTTTATCTTTTGTTTTGTTGTGTCCGTAAAAAATTTAGCCACGCGTATTGAAGAAATAACGAATGTGCTTCCATTTTTAATGTCATTATTGTAAGTGGTTAAATCTTTTTTGATTAAATCCACCTCTTTTTTAGTACTTTCATCAGATGGAGTTTCAAGGCTATTTATAACTTCTGTCAGCGCATTAATATTATCAGGGAAAAGTTTCATATCATATTTGCTACTTGTAACAGCAGCCGTTGTGTAAATCCACATGGCAAAAAGAGCAAACCACGAAAAAAACTGAACAATGGCCAGCTGTTTCATGGTTTTGGGCATTTTAAACAGGTCGTTAATCACCACCACAAAACCATTTTTGTTACTTCCTTTTTTTATCAATAATCCGGTAATAATCTGAACCACACCGTAAACCAACAAGCCAACGCCCAAAATATAAAGTTCGGCTTCCAGCTTGTAATAATAAACCAACAAGGTTAACAAAGCCCCAATAACTATCCATAGTACACTTGCTTTTAAAAACCGGTCAGCCGGAAGTATTTCATCGGCTTCGGCCTCCTGTTTTTTTCTTTCGGCATTTTGTTCGTTAAACGACTCTAACTCCCCGGGTGAGTATTCTTTGGTTCTCACCACCGTCCACAATACGGCCAGAAAAAAGATAGCACCACCAATATAAAACGACAGCTTGACCGATGGGGGCACTAACCCTTCGGGGGCAGTATTTGAAATATCAAACCAATTGGTCATCATATAGGGCAAAGCCGATGCCACTACGGCGCCTACCCCGATAAAAAAACTCTGCATGGCAAAACCGCTTGTACGCTGATCCGACGGCAACATATCGCCCACAAAAGCCCTGAAAGGCTCCATGGAAATGTTTATGGATGCATCCATAATCCACAGCATTCCGGCAGCAATCCACAATGCCGGTGAGTTGGGCATTACAAAAAGAGCCAATGAAGCTAAAATAGCCCCTACGAGAAAATAAGGCCTCCGGCGGCCCAGCTTCCCCCAGGTTTTGTCGCTCATATGGCCGATGATTGGCTGAATAATCAACCCTGTAACCGGCGCAGCAATCCATAAAATGGGTATGTCTTCAACATTGGCACCCAATGTTTCAAAAATTCTGCTCACATTGGCATTTTGCAAAGCAAACCCAAACTGGATGCCCAAAAAGCCAAAACTCATATTCCATATTTGCCAAAAACTAAGATGCGGTTTTTTTGCCATGAGATAACTGTTTTTGTTTGAAGCCATAAAAGTATGGTAAATATTGGTTGCCAAACTTTTTACCGTTTTAAAAAAGCTACCCGAAACAACAATTGAATCAATAATTAAAAACAATGGTGCAAAATAATCCTACGGAAACGATTGCGGGTAAATGTATGCTATACTTTGCCGCCGAATTTACAAATAAAAGGGATAGTTACTGTTATGATGTACTATGCAACTTTTTTAATTGTTAGTTTGCTATCTTTGTTCTGCAATTATTGAACTATCGTTATGTTTGTATTAAAAAGGGGAGTTGTTTTTTTGTTTTTTTGGCTTGTTGCTGTTTCGGGCTATAGCCAATCTCGACTGGAAAAACTTAAGGATAGTTTGGCTACGGTGAATGATGAGGGTCGGGGTGATTTGCTGCTTACCATTGCCAATTATTACTACGGCAGCAGTAACGACAGCGCCCTTTTGTTTACCGACAAAGCGTTGGAAGTATATCAACAAGAAAATAACATGGCCGGTGTTTATAATTGCTATGGACTGGCGGGTGCCATCTACGGCAGCTACGGAATGTATGATACGGCGGTTTCCATTTTGTATAAAGTTGTTGACTGGGGCGAAAAAAACGGCAACAAAAATGCTGAAATATCCTACCTTGAACTTGGAAATATTTATGACAACCTAAATAAGTATCAAGAGGCTAAACGGTTCTACGAAAAAGCAATTAATGGAAAATATATTCCGGCTAAAAGAGCAGCTTATGCCAACATTGGTTTAATATTTTTGCATGAAAAAGAGTACGATAGTGCTGCGTTCTATTTTAATGGTGCGCTCAACGAATATTTTAATTCCGACACTTCATATCCTGTAAATATATACAACATAGGTACATTATACCTCAACCTCACTTCGGCAGACTTTGGTAAAAAGCGTTTCAACAAAGGATTTGTCAAATTACACAAAGCCCTGAAATTCTTTTCATCCATTGATGAGTATTCGTCAATAGCCAAAGTTTATCTGAAATTTGGTGATGGCTTTCAAATGACCGGCCAAACAGATTCTGCCCTTTCATGCTATATGAAAGCTTTTTCGATTGCAAAAAAACAGAACAGGCCTTTAGTACAGGAAGAAACCTACTCTTCACTGTCGGACTTTTATGAAAATCAGTCCGACTTTTTCAATGCCTTTAAATATCTTAAAAAATATGAGGCCATTCACGATAGCTTGCTAAACATCGGTTATAAATCTGATATTGCCGATAACGAAGTAAAGTATAAAGTGAAAGAAAAAATTAATAAAATTACAATACTTGAAAAACAAAAGAAACTGATTACTCTGTCGGCAGTTGTGTTGTTGTTAAGTATTTTGTTGATTAGTACGATAATTATTTTAATCCTGAATAATCGCAGGCTAAAACACAAAAATGAGAGAATTTTATCGGAGGCAAAACGGCATGCTTCCGAAATGAAAGCAGAAAGAGCCTCCAGAGAACTTGAAGAGTTAAAAATAAGTTTGCGTGAGAAGAGCTTATTTATTGGTGAACTACAGAAAGAAGTTGATAAATTGAGTAATCAGGAAGAAAAAGTACAGCTAAATGAAAAAATTGAATTTTTAAGAAAAACAAAAATACTTACTGACGATGACTGGGGAAAGTATTATAAAATATTCAATGAACTCCATCCGGGCTTTGCCTCAAAAATCAATAACTACAAAACGCTTTCTGAAGGCGACAAACGACAGCTGATTTTTTTAAAACTCGGCTTCAACCATAAAGAGATTGCACACTTAATGGGAATTTCGCAAGAGGGTGTTAAAAGGGCAAGGCAACGATTATCAAAGAAAATTGGCCTTGACAATGCCGGAGAATTAAATGATTACATTGTAAACATTTAGTTTTCTATATTATAACACACTGATTATGTGTTATTATGAATCTGTTACCCTATCTGTTACCCTCTGTTTTTCCTGCCGGGCATTGCTTTTATTTATTTTTGCTCTAAATAAGCCTGCTGAAAGAAACAGGCTTCTCCATTTTTTATAAATAAACAAAACATTAAAATGAAAAAATTTTCTTTGACTTTATTGGTAATGATGCTTTTTGCTTCAGTTTCATTTGCTCAAACTCAGGTAAAAGTTGCCTTAGGTATTAATTCGTCAGCATTATACCCTGATAATGCAAATTTAAAACAGAGTGCAGCGGCTGGTTGGCAAATAGGTGGCAGTTGGTTAATGGGCGACAAGTTTTATGTTGAACCCGGAATCTATTATTCAAATTTTTCTGCTAATATCCAAAGTACGGATACTACCATGCTTGACTATACAAGTAAACTGGACATGTTCAGGATACCAGTTTTTGTAGGATATCATATTTTAGGAAACGCTTCCGATTCCTTTTTTAATTTGAGAGTATTTGGAGGCCCAACTGCTTCGTTTGTCACCAAAGTGGCCGAAACAAACACATTTAAAAAGGATGATTTTAGCAAAGTACTCTGGGGAGTTGACGCAGGTATAGGTATTAACGTTTGGTGGATATTTGTTGATATTGGCTACGAGTGGGGGTTAAATAAAGTGTACAATCATAGCACATACGGCACAGCTAAAACCAGAGCTTTATGGGTAAATGCCGGTATCAGAATAAATATGTAATTTTGTTATTCTAACATTAGTAACAATTAAATTATAAACCAATGAAAAAGCTATTATTAATTCTGTTGGTACTGATTTCGGCAACAACCTTTTCGCAGCAAACTGTTGCTATTTTACCTTTTGGGTTTACTGTTGATGGCAATCCTTCACCACAGATGGGTAAAGAAGCACAGCAATATCTTATTGGATGGATGCTCAAAAAGCAGAAACATTTCAAAGCAACTCCGTTAAATGCCAGAACCGTAAATGTAGCACTGCATAAGGCAGGCATTACGCCGGAAACGTTTGACGATTATACTATTAAAGAAATTGCCGAAGTTGTAAATGCCGATTACATCCTGATAGGTTCCATCGACAAAAGTCAGGAAGGTTCTTCAACAACTGCGGGAGGTTTCGATTCGAAAAATAAAAGTAGTGACAAAAAAAACACTACTACTTATGGAGCCTCAACATCCTCAACCTCTGTAAAGTATCATGCAACGGTTTATATTAGTATTTTCCAAAAGGATGGTACACCGGTATTTGATAAAAACAAAGGAAATGTGTTTATCGACGATACTACCGACAGTTGGAAAAATTCCATCATCTGGCTGGTACGTCATTTTCCCTTTTACAATTAGAGAGGTTAAAAATATTTAGATTGTAATTTTCACAAAAAATTTTGTTTTTTGTTAAAGATAAATTGCGCAGGGCTTATACCCTGTGCAATTTTTTTTGCCCAAACGTTAAGAAATACAAGTTACATTTTGCGAAAAAGGCAGGGTGATGCTTAGGAGATTTCTCCCGTTGGTCGAAATAACACCCCCTTTTGCTTTGGAGAGGGGATTAAAAGTCAAGCCCTCGGTCTCTACAAACATAAGGTAAGGGTATAACTGTTGGTGATTGCAGGAAGAGCAGGCTGGCTTCCGGTATCCTTCAACTACCTGCCCGGCCTTGCCGATAAAAATAAAAAAAATCACACCGGGCTGTAATAAAAAATTACTTTTGCCGTCCGTTTAGTTGCATATACATCTAATTTATTTTTATGGATACAAAGCATGACGATTTTATTGGAAAGTGGCTGGCACATGCCCACCTTAAACTTTTCAACCTGATTACAAAAACACTTCACAAGGAGGGTTCCGACCTTACTTTTGAACAATTTATATTGCTTAAAATTATTCATACCAACGAAGGTATCAGCCAGCAGGAACTGGCAAGCAGTATGAATAAGGACAAAACCTCTATTACCCGTGCAATAAGCGTTTTAGAAGATCATCACAAGGTGGTTCGCATCAGCTCGAAGGATGATAAACGCAAAAAAGGGCTTTATCTTACCAAAGAGGGAAAAACACATCTGGCCATGATAATGCCCCGGTTTGCCGAAATCAGGGCGGAGTTGGAAAAGGGATTCAGCAAACATGAACTGGACAGTACTATCAGCATACTCAGGAAAATTATTGAACGAACAAACCAAATGGAAGAAAAGTTGTAAGTACAACCAATATATAATTTTTAAAAGGAATAAAGCCGAACCTGTTGTTGTCAAACATAAAATGTAAAAAAGTTTATTCAAACTAAAGTAAAACGTTTCGACATCAATTGGTTTCCGGTTTGTAAAACATACAAATAAAGTAAAATGACAGTTAGAAAAACATGGATTATCTCCGTAATTATACTCGGCATTGGAGTTTTCGGATTTATCTACATCTCAAAAATGAAAAAGGCGCCCAAGCGAAAAGTGCGCCAAACCAAAGTTATTGCCCCCTTTATGGTGGTAAAAAACCAAACGGTTCCATTAACCGTAACCTCCATGGGACAGGTAAAAGCCAAAAACAAAATTGACATCTTTTCGGAAGTAAACGGCGTTTTGCAGCCCTTGAAAAAGAATTTCAGAGAAGGCGTTGCTTTTAACAAAGGCGAGTTGATGATTCACGTCGATGATTCCGAATTTAAGGCAAGCCTGCTGGCCAAACGCAGCGATTTTGAAAATCAGATAACAGCTTTGTTGCCCGATCTTAAACTGGAGTTCCCCGGTGAATTTAACAAATGGTACAACTATCTCACTTCACTTGACATTGAAAAAAAGCTGAAGCCGTTGCCGGCCGTAAACTCGAAAAAAGAGAAGTTTTTTATCACGGGACGAAAAATCTACAGCTCGTTTTACAGCATTCGTAATCAGGAAGCCCGGCTTGAAAAATACAGCATAACTGCTCCGTTTAACGGTGTTGTAACCGAGTCGAACGTTAATCCCGGAACCCTGATCAGAGCCGGCCAAAAAATAGGTACTTTCAGCAATACCGATGTTTTTGAAATAGAACTTTCCGTTAGTGCCGCTGATGCCAATTTAGTTGCCATTGGCGATAGCGTTGAAATTATTTCGCCCGAAGACGGTACCATTTGGCACGGCACCATAACGCGCATCAATCCGGCCATCGACATTAATACTCAAACCGTTACAATTATTGCGGAGTCATCCGACAAGGGATTGCGTGAGGGCATGTTTATCAAAGCACAAATTGCCGGCGGTTCGGTAAACAGTGTTTTTGAAATTCCCCGAAACATTCTTATCGAAAACAAAAGTATTTACACCATTCTGCCCGACAGCACGCTGAAACTGATGGCCATTCATCCGGTTCGGTTTTTGGATAAATCGGTGATTGTTAAAGATATCCCCGACGGGACAAAAATAGTTTCGCGTACCATTCCCGGAATCTTCCCCGGCATAAAAGTTCGCCCGACAGGTAATTAATAGGATAAAGCACCATCAATGAAAAAAATTATAGCTTATTTTATAAAGTACCCCATTGCTGCCAATGTTTTTATCATAACATTCGCCATTTTTGGCACGGTGGCCATGTTCAACTTAAAATCGTCGTTTTTCCCGTTGGTAGAAAGTCGCATCATTAGCATTCAGCTTATCTATCCGGGGGCATCGCCCGAAGAGGTTGAAGAGGGTATTGTTTTAAAAATTGAAGACAACCTGAAGGGCGTTTCCGGCATTGAACGGGTAACGTCGGTATCGTCGGAAAACAGCGGCGTTATTACGGTTGAAGTGGATAAAAAGTACAAAACCGACGTGGTTCTCGAAGATGTGAAAAACGCTGTTAACCGAATCAGTTCCTTTCCGGTTGACATGGAACCACCCGTTATTTTTAAGCGCGAAAACATCAATCAGGTAATGACCTTTTCCATCAGCGCGAAAAACATCTCGCTAAAAGCACTTAAGGAGATTTCCTACAAAATTGAAGACGACATCAGAGCGATGGACGGCATTTCCAAAGTTACGCTCATGGGTTTTCCGGAGGAGGAGATTGAAATTGCCGTAAACGAAAACACACTGCGGGCATACAACCTTACTTTTGACGAAGTTGCCAACGCGGTACGGCGCGCCAATATTGATATTACCGGCGGTAAAATCCGCACCAACAAAGAGGAATATCTTATCAGAGGACGATACAAAAAGTATCACGGGCACTTGCTGGACAACATTATTGTTAAGTCGGACATGGAAGGAAAAACCATCCGGCTTGGCGATGTAGCCAATGTCCACGACCGTTGGTCGGAAAACCCCAACCGTATTGAAATTGACGGCGAACCTTCGGTGGAAGTGTCGGTTCAAACCACCAACAGTGAGGATTTTTTGGCTGCATCGGACAAGTTGAAAAGATACATCGAAGATTTTAAAATTAAAAATCCCAACCTTGATGTGGTAATTGTTCAGGATAGGTCGGTTAACCTGAACGAACGAAAAGACCTGCTGTTTCGCAACGGAATTATGGGGATGCTGCTGGTGCTGCTGTTTCTCTCCATGTTTTTAAATCCGCGTATGGCGCTGTGGGTGGCAGCCGGGTTGCCCATCGCCTTTTGGGGCATGTTTATTCTGGCGCAAATTTTCGGTATCACCATCAATGTTATTTCACTTTTCGGAATGATAGTGGTGGTGGGGATTTTGGTTGACGACGGCATTGTAATTGCCGAAAACATTTACAACCATTACGAACAGGGTAAAAATGCCATTCGGGCGGCCATCGACGGAACCATGGAGGTGTTGCCTTCCATTATTACAGCGGTACTTACCACCATGATTGCTTTTTCAACCTTCTTTTTTCTTGACGGAAGGATGGGCGACTTTTTCAGTGAGCTGGCCTTTGTGGTTATTGCCACCCTTTTTGTTTCGCTAATCGAAGCGGTTATTATTCTTCCGGCGCATCTTGCCCACTCAAAGGCACTGCACGGCGAAAAAAGCCAAAACAGGGTGGCTAAATTTATGGATAAAATAATGTACTGGATGCGCGACAAAACCTACGCTCCGGTACTCTATTTTTCTGTCCGTAACAGATTTCTGATTATCTCCATTGCCGTGGTAATGCTGTTGCTCACCGTGGGTGCCATGAAAGGCGGCATTATCAAAAGCACCTTCTTTCCTTTTATCGAACGCGACAACATTAACGTTACCCTTAAAATGCCGGCAGGCACCAACGAAAAAATTACCAACGACTGGATTGATAAAATTCAGCGGGCTGCCTGGAAGGTAAATGCCGAGTACAAAGCTAAACGAGCCGACAGCCTCGACATCATTACTCACATTGAGAAAAAAATAGGCCCGACTACAGCTGACGGAAGCCTGAATATTATCTTGCTAAACGGCGAAACGCGCAATGTTATCAGCTTTGAAATTGCCAATGCCATTGCCAAAGAAACCGGCCCTGTTATTGGTGCCGAATTGCTATCGTACGGAGCAGGCGGGTCGTTTGGAAAACCGGTCTCAGTAGCCTTTCTCGGTAACAACCTCGAAGAGCTTACCATGGCTAAAAACGAACTGAAATATGAGCTGTCGAAACTATCGGGTCTTAAAGATATTAACGACGACGACCGGCAGGGTATTAAGGAGATTAACATCCAACTGAAAGACAAGGCCTATATGCTGGGGCTTACTTTACAGGATGTGTTGGGGCAAATAAGGTCAGGGTTTTTTGGTAAAGAGGTGCAGCGATTACAACGCGGAAGAGATGAGGTAAAAGTGTGGGTTCGCTACAACGAAAAGGAGCGGACTTCCATCAACAACCTTTCCGAAATGTATATCACCACCCCCTCGCGAAAAAAGGTACCGTTCAACGAAATTGCCACCTACTCTATTAAAAGAGGTATTGTTTCCATCAGCCACCTCGACGGGAAACGACAGATAAAGGTGGAGGCCGACCTTAAAAACGAAAACGCTTCGGCCACCGATGTGCTGGACTTTGTAAAAACAAAAATTTTACCCTCCATTTTAGCCAAATATCCCACCGTTAGCGTGTCGTACGAAGGGCAAAAGCGCGAAGCACAAAAAACACAAACCTCTGCCGGCAAGGTAATTCCGGTAATACTGTTTTTAATTATTGCACCCATTGTGTTTACCTTCAGGTCGTTTAGCCAATCCATACTGCTGTTTGTGTTAATTCCTTTCAGTTTTGTGGGCGTTGCCTGGGGTCACTGGATTCACGGACAGCCCATTAACGTGCTTTCGGTTTTGGGAATCATCGCCCTGATAGGAATTTTGGTCAACGACGGGCTGGTGCTGATTAGTACCTATAACCGGTTGCTTAAAAAGGGGATTCCGGTGATGGATGCTATTTATCAGGCGGGGGTTTCACGGTTCAGAGCCATCTTTTTAACCTCGGCAACCACCGTAGCCGGCCTGGCACCCATCATTCTTGAAAAGAGTTTTCAGGCTCAGTTTTTAATTCCCATGGGAATTTCAATTGCTTACGGTATCACCATCGCCACCATTCTTACCTTAATATTACTGCCTGTTTTACTCATATCGGTTAACAAGTTTAACAGAAATATGGTTTACCTGTGGACAGGCCGGAAAGCTACTCCCGAAGAGGTTGAACACGCCATTAAAGAACAAAAATTTGAAAATGATGAATTGGAAGATTAAAATATTAAGTTTTGTGTTTATTGCCTGGTTTTCAGAAATAACCATGGCACAACAGCCCGCCGATACGGTTTTAAAACTCTCGGATGCCGTGGCGGTGGCCATGAACAAAAACCATGATATTCTGGTGGCACGAAACAATGTGCGCATTGCCGAAGTCAACAAAGGAATACTCAATTCGGGTTTTTTGCCATCGCTTAACGGGGCTGCCGGAGCGAGCTACTCAAACAATAATACCGATGTAACTTTTATTTCGGGAGAAGAGATTTCAAAAAACGGGGCTGCATCCACCAGCTACAATGCTTCGCTGGGGCTTAATTACCGCTTGTTCGACGGCATGAACCGCCACTACAATTTTAAAGTGCTTAAAGAAACTTATACGTTGTCGCAGCTGCAAGCCCGTTCGGTAATCGAAAACGCATTGATGCAATTAATCCGCTCCTATTACGAGGTGGCCCGTTTAAAAGCGAAGATTGATAACCTGAACCGAACCATAACCATTTCGAACACGAGATTGAAATACATGCACGACAAATACAACTACGGCCAGGCTACCGAGCTGGATTTACTAAACGCCAAGGTGGATCTAAACAACGACAGCGTAAACTATATAAACACCGTGCGGCAGTATGAAATTGCCCAAAACAACCTGAAAGTTGCCATGGGCGTTGATATGAACCGGTCGTTTACCATTGACACGCTGGTAGCGTTCGGCCCAAAATTCAACCGTACCGAGATGTGGGAAAATGCCCAAAACAAAAATGTGGACTATTTAATTGCACAACAAAACATGGGCATTTCGGATTTGCAGCTAAAGCAGAGCCATTCGGGTTACATACCCACGTTGGATCTTTCGGGAAAATACTCTTACAACCAGATAAACAGCGACGTAAGCACCTTTACGCATCAGCAAAGCAACGGATATAATCTGGGGGCTTCGCTAAACTGGAATATTTTTGATGGCGGACGTACCCGGACGCGTGAGCTTACTGCAAAAATAAATGTTGAAAACGCTCAGATAAGGGTTGACAAAACCAAAACCGAGCTGGAACGTCAGGTGGCTGATGCCTACAGCAACTACACCAACATGCTGTTTATTTTAAAAACCGAAGAAACCAACAAACAGATTAACGAACTAAACTTTAAGCGTTCCACCGAGCAGTATAAACTGGGACAGCTTACTTCCATCGACTTTCGTAAGGCACAGGTAAACCTTCAGCTGGCAACCGACAACTACAACGAAGCGCTTTACAACGCAAAAGTTGCCGAGCTGGAGCTGATGAAACTGGCAGGGCTGTTTTTGGATGAGTTGTAATTTCAGAACTTCTGCCCCGTAAATTAATAGTCAGGTAATTCCATTATTTGCATCATAATCTTCATTGTTGTGATTCTTGGTGATTCTTGGTGTCTTTGTGGTAAAAACCTATTAATAAATCATAGCCACTAAGGCTCTAAGGCTCAAAGTTACACTAAGAAAAAGATTTTACTACACTATTATTTACAATCGGTTTGAAGTTCTGAAATTATAATTCTTAAACAAACTGTTTCCATTACGTTTCTCATTTTTTGTACATTTGCGCTCCATGAAAAAAAGGATACGCAGAGCGGGATTGATAGCAGGGCTGGCAGTAATAATACTGATGGCAGGATGTGGCGAAAAACCTTCAACGCCAAAAAAAGTAGTAGCCAATATTCCTGAAATAAATTTTTCTCTTTATTCAAATATTGACAGTGCAGTAATAGCAAAAAAGGCTGTTGAACTGGATAAAAAATTTAAACGTTTACAGCGGCTTACAGGGTTTAACGGCACTGTAATGTATTCCGAAAAAGGACATCTTATTTTTAAAAAAGCGTATGGTTTTGCCAATGTTCGCCGTCGTCGCGATTCGTTAACCACCCACAGTGCTTTTCAGCTGGCTTCGGTATCAAAAATGTTCAGCGCCATGGTTATTATGATTTTAAAAACCGAGGGCAAAGTTGATTACGATGCCGACATCAGAACCTACCTCCCCAAATTTCCTTACGAAGGAGTTACCTGCCGCTTATTGATGACCCACCGGTCGGGATTACCCCGTTACATGAGCCTTGCACTGGATCATTGGAAAAACAAACGTATTCCCATGGACAACAACGATGTAATGGATCTTTTTGCCGAATATAAACCGGATGTTTATTTTAAACCCAATCACGGGTTTCATTATTGCAATACCAACTATGCGTTGCTGGCCAATGTGGTGGAGGCCGTAACCGGAAAACATTTTGATGAGGTTGTGGACGAAAAGATTTTTAAACCTTTAGGGATGAACGATTCGTTTGTTTACAACATGCGAAACGACTCCACCGTGCCTCTGTATGTTGAAAAAGGTGTTCCTGGATATTACCATCGCGGTTGGCGATGGCGACGCATGGAAAACGATTACCTAAACGGGGTAATGGGCGACAAAAACGTTTATACTTCGGTTGAAGACTTATACAAATACGACTGTGCACTGGATAATTTTACGCTGGTGCCCGATAGTGTTTTACGCGAAGCATTTAAAAAAGGCAGCCCGAAATATTGGAGGCGAAAGGATAACTACGGATTTGGTTGGCGTATTAAAACTTCGATGGATAGTGTTGTTTACCATTTTGGATGGTGGAAGGGTTTCAGAACCTTTTACCTGCGCGACATGCGACATCAAAAAACGCTGGTGGTGCTTACCAACAAAGACAAAGGCCCCGGTTCAGCCAACTTTTGGAACATCATAAAAGCCGACACACTCCCACTGGGACGATGTTGTAAGGTAAAATAGTGCATAAGATAGTATCTTAATATGTAAAAAACACAATGTCAGAAAGCTATTTTTTACTATTTTTACGGGCAAATTGAAACCTTAATACAAATTGCTATGAATTTAGAAACAAAATATTTGGGCCTGACACTCAAAAACCCTGTCATTGTTGGTGCCAGCAACCTGGTTACCGATGTTAAAATGTTAAAAAAGCTGGAAGAAGCCGGTGCTGCCGCTATTGTTTACAAATCACTTTTTGAAGAGCAGATAAACCTTGAAAACCTTCAACTGGAGGAAGATTTAACCCAGTATGATGACCGCCATGCGGAAATGGGATCCTTTTTTCCTTCCGATGTTTACGAGGCAGGCCCCGAAGAGTTTTTGTTACATTTTAAGGAAGCCCGGCAAGCCATCAGCATACCGCTTATTGCAAGCCTGAACGCTGTTTATGATGATACCTGGTACGAATATGCCAAAAAACTGGAAGAAGCAGGTGCCGATGCGCTGGAGTTGAATTTTTATAACAACCCGAGAGAGTTCGATATGGAAGGCCGTGCCATTATTCAGGAAGAACTGGACATCATCAAAGGCGTTAAGGAGGCTGTAAATATTCCGGTAAGTGTAAAATTAAGCCCTTACTACACCAATGTGTTGTACACCATTAAAGAAATGGAACACAGAGGCACACAAGGTTTTGTTTTGTTTAACCGCTTGTTCCAGCCCGATATCGACATCAACAAAGAGAGCATGCATTTTCCATATCATTTAAGCCAGCAACAGGACAACAGGTTGCCGTTACGCTATGCAGGCATCCTGTTTGGTAACACCAAAGCCGATGTTTGTGCCAACTCGGGAATTTTTAACGGCGACGATGTGATAAAAATGCTGCTTGCCGGTGCCAATGTGGTTCAGGTGGTAAGCACCATTTACAAACACGGCCCGCAGCAAATTTCAAAAATACTGGAAGATATGGAGATATGGATGGCCAATAAGCAATATGAAACCATCGACAGCTTCCGCGGAAACCTCTCCAAAAAGAATGTTAAAGACCCGTATGCTTATCGCCGGGCACAATATGTTGATATTTTAATGAAATCAAGCGAAATTTTTAAGCAATACCCGATTATATAAATCGCTTTGGATTAAAAAAACCCTGTTCAGGCCATTGTTATCCGAACAGGGTTTTTTATTGTCTTTTCGGGTTGTACAAAATCAGGGTTGCACAAAAATAAGATACTCCCAGGGCTTAAGATGCCAGCGGTGTTTACCGTTAAAATGAAACGGTTCTCCTGATTTAAAGTCGGTATAATCTCCTTTCAAATCATTGTTTTCCAACTTAAAGGATTGCGACTCTTTACTCAGGTTCATAACTACCATAATACGGTTGTTATCCGTTTGACGATAGAAGGCAAAAACATCATCGTTAACCCCTTTTGACAAAGGAATAAGTTTGCCGCCGGCAACCCCGTTCCATAAAGCGTGGTTATTGTGTTTCAGGTCGATAAGTTTAGCATAAAAGTCGGCTTTGTCCAAATTACTCCAGTCAATGGTGTCTTTATCAAAAAACCGAAGTCGCTTATCCAACCCGGCTTCCTGGCCGCTGTAAATAAGCGGAAACCCGGGAGCCACAAAAGTAAACGCGGCAAAAGCTTCTCCCGCCCGGTCGCCCATACGCTCCTTTACGGTTCCGTTCCATGAATTTTCGTCGTGGTTGGTGGTAAAAGTCATCCTGTACATATCAGGGGCAAAAACAGTGTCATTCCATTGATAATAGTCCCAAATATCGTTGGCTTTCTTTTTACCCTGTGCAATGTCGTTCATCAGGTGGAGTAGTTTCCACGAGTAGTTCATGTCGAAAGCTTCACGTAAAAGATCCACATTGTCTTCATCTTCGGCAAGCATAAAAACGGGTTTTATTTCATCCAGTTCCTTTCGGGCATTGTCCCAAAAATCGGTGGGAACCATCCCCGCCACGTCGCAGCGATAACCATCAATGTTAAAATCTCTCACCCAATATTTAAGGGCTTCGGTCATGGCTTCACGCATCTCGGGGTTGTTGTAGTCAAACGAAATTACATCTGTCCAGTCAAAGGGAGAAATCAGGTTTCCCTTATCATCTTTTTCATAATAATCGGGGTGCTGTTCAACCCAAACATTGTCCCATGCCGAATGGTTTGCTACCCAGTCGAGGATAACTTTCATGCCCAGCCTGTGTGCCTCTTCAACCACCTTGCGAAAGTCGTCTTTGGTACCAAATTCGGGGTTAATGGCGTGATAATCTTTTACGGCATAATAGCTTCCGAGTGAACCTTTCCGGTTTTTCTCCCCCACCGGAAAAACGGGCATCAACCATAAAATATCCACGCCCATTTTTTTTAATCGCGGCAGGTGCTTGCCAAAAGCTTCAAATGTTCCTTCCGGCGTATATTGCCGTACGTTTACCTCATATATGTTGGCATTTCGTGTCCAATCCAAATGTTTCATATTATGTTGTTTGTTGTTTTCTGTTTGTTTAATTGCGGGCTGCCCAAACAGAATTCCTCCTGTAATTAAAAGGGGCAGCAATGATACAAATATTTTTTTCATGGGATACGGGTGTTTGTTTGCAATAAAATAAAAACCGTTTCATTACCATTAAATACTGGATATTGTCAAGAGCAAATATAGTAAACAGGCTTGGATTTTTACACTTTTATTGTAGAAAGAGGCTTGGATTTTTACATGTTTACTGTAAAAAGAGGCTTGGATTTTTACACTTTTTGCTCTACTATTTATAATATATCAGGTTTGCTTTTATGCTTTACGCTTTATAATCAAAACATTATCTTTATTGCCCCACACAAACGAAACAATCCAGATATGACGTTTTTTATCAAAATAATAACCCTGCCCTTTCTTGTCCGGTTTTTTCTTTTTAAGCTTTACATCGTTTAAATAAAATACCGGTTTTTTAAGCGCCTGCATACCAATAATTTCAAAGGTGATGTTTCTTTCATCAGGCTTGCCCGGATAATCGCCCCCGATTTTTGAAAACAGAAAAACAGGATTGCCCTTTTCATCTTCTTTTTTCACAAACATAAGGGTTTCAAAAGCGCCCTTTTTCAAGGCATCGGGGTCGCTGCCATCGTCGGTGTACATCACATAGTTTGTTGTGGCTTTGTGTGTATCGGTGTAATAACGAACGGTCAGGTTTTTTGTGGAATAATTATCGGTGGTTTTTACAGGTTTAACCATGGGTACAAACGATCCTGCCTTTACAAACAGCGGCATGTTATTGATGGTTACCGGAATTTGGTACTCGTTTCCTCCGGGATATTTCCGATTGGTAAAAAAGTCGTACCACTGTACGGATTTAGGCAAAAACAGGGTGCTTGATTTTTCGCCGGGATTAAGAACCGGAGCCACCAGCAATTGGCTGCCAAATAAATATTCATCCGAAACGGAGAAATTCTCCTCGTCATCGGGAAATTCAAAAAAGAGAGGGCGCATTATGGGATACCCTTTTAGGGTAGCTTGTGCCGCCACAGAATAAATATAAGGCAGCAGGCTGTATCGCAGGTTCATATATTTCCGTACAATATTTTGAGTTTGCTCACTAAAATAAACCGGTTCCGAAGGCAATATTTCGCTCTGTCCGTGCGGACGTAAAATGGGGGTAAAACAGGCAAATTGCAGCCAGCGGGTATAAAGTTCCTCGTCGCGAGTGCCCTGGGCAAAACCACCTGCATCGGAA
>WGDP01000017.1 GCA_015493215.1 Bacteroidales bacterium
GTTTTATCCTAATTTTTTAACATTTATTTTACTGATTGTCAAAGGTTTATATTTTTGTCATGTACTAAAACAATCAACATAATTATAAGGAGCCGCTACCCAATTTAGAGTTGGATAAAAACCGTAACCGGGTAAAACAATGTCCGTGTGGCAGAAGTAATAAGGATGGAAAATTTGTTCCTTTTAAAGGTTTTGACAACAAAGGATATTGTCATAGCTGTGGAAAAACATTTTTGCCTGACATAAAGAAAGATGAATTAACACAAAATTTTTCTCCTTCAAGCAGGTTAAGGAATGCAAAACCATTAAGCAAACCAATTTCTTACATTCCTGTTGAAATATTGGAAAAGAGCTTAACAAGCTATGAAAAAAACCAATTTGTCATTTTTCTGGTTAATCTTTTTGGGATTGAGATTACAGAAAAACTTATTGACAGCTATTATATCGGTACTTCCAACCACTGGAAAGGAGCTAATATTTTTTGGCAAATTGATATAGAAGGCAGGGTCAGGACAGGCAAAATAATGCTGTATCATTCCAAAACGGGCAAACGGGTAAAACAACCTTTTAGCCACATAGCCTGGGCGCATAAATTTCTGAAAGAATCAGATGGGTATAACCTCCGGCAATGCTTTTTTGGTGAACACCTTTTAAAGGACAGCACGAAACCGGTTGCTATTGTGGAAAGCGAAAAAACGGCGGTAATTGCCAGTGTATATTTACCTCAATTTGTATGGTTGGCAACCGGAAGTATAACAAACCTGAAAAAAGAGAAGTGTGATGTGCTTAAGGGAAAACACGTTGTGTTATTTCCCGATCTCAATGCCTTTAAAGAATGGAAAACAAAAGCAGTATTGTTACAAAGGCATCTTTTTGATACTCGATTTTCCGTATCAGAATTACTTAACAGGTTGGCTTCGGAAGAGGATAAAAACCACGGACTTGATTTAGCTGATTATCTTATCCGTTTTAATTGGCAGGATTTTTTATCTGATACCAATGAGCCACGGATAGAAAACAACGATTCAAAAGTGATACCTGACATTGCAAATGTTAGGAAAATTGAAGACACAACCAACAACAAACTGACAAGTTCCATTTGTATCAAAAATGAAATTTCGTTACAGCTGTTAAAACAACATCAAAAATCATTTAAAGAGCTGGAAACCTATTTTAACACTATGACTTTGCCTACTGATTCTTTAAGGCTCAACCATTGGTCAACAGTTACTAATATTCGTGCGTTCGTCGAAAGTCATTTGGCTACAATGAAAACGTATTGTGGCAAGGAAATTTTTGAGCCTTATCAAAACAGGCTGATTGCTTTAAAAAATGTGCTTAACAGTAAAATGTAGTACTAAAGAAAGAGATTTAACCATTTACTTTTCATAAATAAACCATTAACAAATCATGAACAAACATCAACTTAAGTGTCAACATTGCGGTGTTGAATTTACGTCAGAACGCAGTAATACCAAATATTGCAGCGATTCGTGCAGAACAATGGCCAGCAGAAAACGTGCTGAGCAGGATTCTTTAGCAAACGGAACTAAAGAAATAACCATTGAGTATTCGGCAAACGAATTAAAACAGCTTCAGACAGAGTCCGGTTTTGCTGGTCTCCCATTGGAACAGTTTATAAAACTAAAGAGTTTGCTAACACAAATTAAGCTAAACGAGAACAAAGATAAAATGCAACAGCTCAATAAAGAGATAAACCGGTTAAAGGTTCGCCTTTCACTATATACCAATGAGCCATCAAATGGAATTTATATAAAAGTTGACCGGAAATTAAAAGCAGAAATCTTTGAAGAAATGAGTGAGAATTTTCCCGACATGACCCTTGATGAAGCCATCACTTACGTAATTTTAAATTATAACAAAGACATCAAAGATGCCATACAACTTGAACGGGAAAATGCACAAGAAATTATGGCAATTCAAAAAGTAAAACACTACAAGGATTGCAGTGAACTTTTTCTGATAAAATTGCGGAACATGTCAAAAAAAAGAAAATCATCATAAAAAAAGATAGTTTGTTGCAAAACCATTTTTTTATACTACTCCCCCGGTTTATTTATAAAACCTGGGGAGTTTTTTGTTTATATTTAGTTAACTTTCGCAAGCTCTCTTTACCCTGCCTGCAATAGGGTGTTGTAATTTAACAATTTTATAAATCTTTCATTATCAGCGATTAGCTTTTGCATTAAAGGTTCTGTGTCAATTTCCAAAAACTGGGCTATTTCCGATAGGACTTCAACAATGAGTTTCCATATTTTTTCTGCAACGGTCAACTCAATGGTTTCGGCCTTGGTATTCCTAAAAAGCGCTCCCAATGATTCATAACCAGAAAACCTCTTTGCCAGGGAAAGTAGGTTGTATTGTATCATTGTCAAGGTTGTTGAAGCTATTTGTGAATCAAAATCCTGTGCCTGGTTTTTTCCTAACCCCAGGTGCTGTTTTGCCTCTTTGAAAAAAACTTCAATTGACCAACGGGTGGAATAAACCTTGTAAGCCTGCTCAAATTTCAGGTTTGTATCGGTAGTCAACAACACAGACCATTTCCCCCTCTTTGTGGTTTTGCTAAAGAATAGTTTGACTTCAATCCCATTAAAATCAACAAGAGCTTCGCTGTAATAACAGGACAAGCTTTTGGATCGTTTTACTTTTCTGCTTTTACGCAGCCGGTCTATAATCTCCCTTGCTGTAAGCTTTTTGCCGTTAAACAGGTATTTTGTTTTACCCATTTTTGCCATTCCGATAAGGTGTGTTGCAATACGCCGTGTTTTGATAAACTTAACCAAGGCAAAACAGGTAAACCAACTGTCAACCAAAAGATAATCAAACCGGATACCTTTAGCAATGGCTGTTTTTACCATATCTATCATTTGGTCAATTTTACTCATCGAATATTCCTCTTTGCGTTTAAAGCCTTGGCTCTGTCTTGCCCTTTTTTTTGTTTCTCCTGTTTGTTTTTTTTCCAACTGCCGCGCATTTGCAATGCGTTAGCCAGATACAAATAACAAAGCCCGGTAAGGTCTGCCTGAGACCATTTATTTTACTTACGCAGCGCTGTTTTTACTTCCAATGTTTAGCTTTCCCTGAATGGGTCATGATAATTTTCCCCTATACTTCCGCAAATCTCCTTGAATTATCCCGATACAGAGATTTGCGTCGTCTGGAGAAAAATTATCTATAACTGAAGCAAAGGTTTACATCGAACCCGGGTTATTAACGCCAAAAAAGAGAGTTTTCTAAGCTGTATTTTTCATTTTGTCCATACTGTTTCAACTAAAATCTGCGTTCATATATAATGCAGCTACATGTATCCCGCTGTGGGAAAAAAATGAAAAAAGTGCAGATATGAGAAAAATGTCCCATTACGACATATTAAGAATGTATCCATGTATTTGAAGCATAACATACTAACACTTTTGGCACGCAAAAAATATGATAAAAAATGAAAAAAAATTTTTAGGAATTTCCTTATTTAGATAAATTCTAAATTTAAAAACCTACCTTGTTTGGTATTATTTTTTTACTTCACTTTGAAAAAGCAAATGGAGCTATTTTTGAAAATTCAGGAAAATCCATTTAAAAAAA
>WGDP01000018.1 GCA_015493215.1 Bacteroidales bacterium
AATGACAGGGAGCAAGTGCTAAAACTATCAGAACAAATACCTGTGGTTGTTTTTGACGTTAACACCATTGAAGACTCGTTTGATATGCTTAACCTATTAGGTCAACTATTTGGTGTAGAGCAGATTGCAAATCGGTGGGTAAACAGCATTATGAAAAAAACAACCGACATTAAAACTTCTGTCAGTAACCATAAAGCACTTTATCTTATTTGGAAAAAACCCTGGATGGCTGCCGGTACAGATACTTTTATCGGTTCAATGATGCGGCTGGCCGGTTTTAACAATATTGTTAATGGGCGATATCCCGAAATCAGTCGTCAGGAATTTGATAAAGCTCAAATTATTTTGTTGGCCACCGAACCTTACCATTTTACCGAAACGCACCAAAAGCAGTTGGCAAACGAGTTTCCCGATAAAAAAGTAGTGGTAGTTGATGGTGAGATGTTTACATGGTATGGAACCCACATGTTAAAAGCATTGGATTATTTGAAACAGATTAAATCGTATTGGTAATTGAAGGTGTTTTTTTAAGCAGATAAATCTCCGGCAAAATAATTTTGTGCTCGTTGGGGGCGCCCTCTTTTTGCCAAAACAGCATGAAATTTATTTTTACCTCCTCCACTTCGTAGCTTTTTTCTTTCAGCCCATCAAGTTTTGTAATAAAAGCTTTTGAAAACCTGATGATTTCATGGCCGTCCGAATCAAAACAACTGTTTTCTTTTAAAAATAAGGGGTCGCCGCTTCTAAGCTTTTTCATTCTGTTTTGCAAAAAAGGACTGTTAAAAAAGTCGAGCCAAATATCTTTATGAGTCAGCTGAATAACAATGGTGTCTTCCTGCTCAAAATCCGACAGGTCGGTTTGCCGGCTCAGGTTTTCTGCCGATATTGAATCTAAAATATTGTTGTTAAGATGGATGGACAGATTGTTTTTGGCTCGCGTCATGGCCACATATAAATCGCGCTTTTTGCTTTCGCTGTTCAAATTAAAATGGTTCAGCATCAAAAAAACATTGTCAAACTCTTTTCCTTTTGCTTTGTGAATGGTTGAAACCAATATGGTATCAATTTTTCCGGTAGCGAAATCTTCCAACTTCGATTCTTGTAAAAAAACTTTAAAATCCGATTTGTATTTTATTTTGGGATTGCTCAGCTCAAAATCGTTGATAATGTTTATACAAAGCTCAAGTTTTGAACTGCTTCCAAACCTTTTTACCAAATCGTTTTTTGCCTGCTGCCAGTTTTCATTGTTTATGGTATAAACATCCTTTTTAAGGTTTAACTGATGGATAAAATACCTTATTTCGTACAGGTTGTACAGGCTGAAACCATCGTTCGACTGGATAAGTTTGGCCGGATAACCGTTTTTTAACAGCAGCCCGGTAATTTGTAACGCTTCGTCGTTGGTTTGCGTTAAAACGCAGGTGGTTCCCATCAGCCCTTCATTCATTATCTCAAGCACAAGCGGGGTAATCAGGTTGTCGGAAGTGTATTTTACAATGGTTATGTTGCCATAGTTGTTTTGCACGGCTGCAATGGGCGTTGTTTTTAACCGGTGGCGGAGGCGCTGAACAAAACGGTTGGTAAAATCCACAAGGTTTGCTTTGCTGCGATAGTTTTCGACAAGCTCATATTTTACCGCCGATTTTTCGGTGATCAGCTTTTCGAGGTATTTTGAGCTTGCGCCTCTGAACTCGTAAATATTTTGGTCGTCGTCGCCCACGGCAATCACCCTCATATCTTCGTTGTAATCCATCAGCGTGGTAATCAGTCTGTACTCATCGGCATCCATATCCTGCGCCTCATCAATTACCAGCACTGTTTTGGTAATTCGGTTAATTTCAACCTCTTTGGAGTTTATTTTTTCAATGGTGTTGCGAATTACGGATTCCGACTTTTCCAGATTACCCACTTTACCGAGCAGGTCGAAACAGTACGAATGAAAGGTTTTTATTTCGATAAAATTGGCAGCGTTGCCAATAAGTTTTAGCAGCCGCTTTTTAAACTCGGTGGCTGCTGCCCGCGAAAAGGTAACCATGAGCAGCTGCTCGTGCTTAACCTCTTCCATCAACAGCAGCGAAGCCAGTTTGTGTACCAGCAGTCTGGTTTTGCCGCTTCCGGGGCCTGCCGCAACAACAATGTATTTGGATTTTTGATCGTTGATAATCTTTAACTGTGCCGGCGAAAGTTCACCGAAAAGTTGTTTAAACTTGCGTGGCGTAATGTTGCGCCTTATCTCATTTTGACGGCTTCCTTTAAAGTATTTGTTTAAAAACGAGCTGTAATTCAGTTGAAAATAGTCCTCTACAAATTGCAAAGCCTCTTTGTAATCGCTAATCATTTTTTTGGCATACTCGCCAACAATATGAATTTGCTGAACCTTGTTTTCGTAAAATTGATTCAGTTTTTTATAGTCTTCGGCTTTGTATCTTTTTTTGTTATCCTTTTCCAAACGCTCGATGGTGAGCTTATTATACACCACCAAAAAGCCGCCTTCCAGTTTTAAAGCGTCAATTCGCGACAGATAAAAAAGGGTGTCTTCAATATCGTTTATGGTTATTTTTTCAGTGTTAAAAACATCTTCTTCATAGGCCGTTTTAAGTTCGTGCACCGAAAACTCAACAAGGATGT
>WGDP01000019.1 GCA_015493215.1 Bacteroidales bacterium
AATAATTTTTTCATGGTAATAAACTTTGGTGAATACAATATTATACCGCATACCAAAGCATTTACCCTAATTTGGAATTGATTTATTTACACCTATAAATACGCCCCTCCGGCCAAATAATTCCGCACATAATCGTCCACCCCGTTTTCCAAAGCGGTAAAAGGTTTTTTATATCCGGCGGCAAGTAGTTTCGACATGTCGGCCTGCGTAAAATACTGATACTTATCGCGTATGTCAACAGGCGTGTCGATAAACTCAATAACCGGTTGCCTGTCAAGCGCCTCAAAGGTGCTGTTGGCCAAATCGATAAAGGTGCGTGCCCTGCCGGTACCAAGGTTATACAATCCCGAAGCCGGCCGCTTATTCATTAAAAAAATGATAACATCTGCAACATCCTTTACATAAACAAAATCACGCAGTTGTTCACCGTCTTTAAAGTCGGGATTGTGCGACTTAAACAGTTTCACCTTGCCGGTATTTTGAATTTGGTGAAAAGCATGAAAAATAACCGATGCCATTCTTCCCTTGTGAAATTCGTTGGGGCCATACACATTAAAAAATTTCAGCCCGGCCCAAAAAGGCGGTTCTGTTTTTTGTTTCAAAGCCCATTTGTCAAATTCATTTTTCGACTCGCCGTAGGGATTTAACGGCTTCAGTTTTTCAACCACCTCATGGTTGTCAACGTAACCAAACTCTCCCATCCCGTAAGTAGCCGCCGAAGAGGCATAAATTAACGGTATTTCATAACGGGCACAGCGGGTCCAAATCTCTTTTGTGTAATTAAGGTTTAGCTTGTCAAAAACGGTTTTGTCAAATTCTGTGGTGTCGGTACGGGCGCCAATGTGGAGCACAAAGTCAACTTCCTCGTGGTTGTTGTCTAACCAGTTAAAGAAGTTGTTACGATGAACTTTTTCAGTGAAAACTTTGTTTTCAAGATTCTTCTTTTTTTCAGATTTGGTAAAATCATCCACCAACACTAAATCGGTTAAACCGTCGTGGTTCAAACGTCCTGTTAATACACTGCCAATAAAACCTGCAGCTCCTGTTACAACTATCATAATTAAAATTTTGTCAAAAATAGTGAATAATAACGGTAAAAAACCATCATTTATTGGCAACACAAAATATAATAATTAACTTTGGCACCTTATTAATTATCAGATTGGCTTGTCGGACAGGGGATAAAATGCCAACCTTTTCGGGCACATTTCTGAAACAAACGAAAATAATTTTTTACCCATGAAGAGATTTACTTTTTTTATTGCAGCAGCGTTAATGATTTTGCTCTCGTTTAGGAGCATGGCACAGATTAGCAAGGGAGGCACCCCTCCTTCCATTATGTATCAAATGGATGATGATTTTCCCGTATTGGACTTGCAAAAACCCGATATGGAGTCCATTACCGATGAAGACAGGATAAATGATGCCACAGCGGGTGCCAGCCCGCGTAGGATGGGGGTTGCAGTAATTGTTAACAAAAACCTTGCAACCTTTGGTAAGTGGACAACCCTTCCGGACGGAAGCAAAATGTTAAGAGCCGAACTGCATGTTCCCGATGCTTTGGCCTTGGGTGTTTATTACGACAATTTTTATCTGCCCGAAGGAACGGAACTTTTTTTGTATAACGCAAACAAGAAACAAATTATTGGAGCCTATACAAGTGACAACAACCCTGAAAGCCACCTGTTTTCAACACAGTTTATTCAGGGCGACAGGGTTATTCTTGAGTACCATCAGCCCGCCGAAGTAACTGACAAGCCCAATATTCATATTTCGGAACTGGCGTATGCTTACCGTTATATTGATTTTATGTTTGACAACGACAGAGACGGTTCATGGTCGTGTATGATTAATGTGGCCTGCGAAGAGGGCGACAACTGGCAGGATCAAATAAGAGGCGTTGCCAGAATTTCGCTAAAAATAGGGTTTAACTACTATTGGTGTTCAGGTTCGCTGATTAACAACACCTCCAACGACCGCACCCCTTATTTTCTTACAGCAGGGCATTGTGGTGAAAACGCTACTGCCAGCGATATGAACCAATGGGTGTTTTATTTTAATTATCAAGCCTCTACCTGTGCCGGCAATTCATCAGGATACAACAGTATAACAGGATGCCAGCTTAAAGCCAAAGACCCTACAGCTGCCAGCAACGGTTCCGATTTTTATTTGGTTGAGTTTAACAACTCCATACCAAACAGCTACAATGTTTATTACAACGGTTGGAACCGTACCAACTCAAATGTTGATGCTGACAGTGGCGTGGGTATTCACCATCCTGCCGGAGACATAAAAAAGATTTCAACCTATTTAACACCCATTCAGTCGTCAACCTTTTGGAATGGTTTGCCCACCCACTGGAAAATTATTTGGGGTGAAACCGTAAACGGGCGCTCCATTATGCAGGGTGGTTCGTCAGGTTCACCCATATTTGATGAAAACGGACGCATCATGGGCGATTTAACGGGAGGATATACTTCAAACAGTTGTTCCACTCCTTCGCCTGCCTATTACGGCAAAATATGGTACTCGTGGGATCAGAACGGAAACGGTTCAAGCTTACGGCTAAAGGACTGGCTCGATCCCACCAATACAGGGATTGAAAAGCTGTCGGGTGTTTCGTGGCAGGTAATTTTGCCCACTTGCGATTTTGAAGCTGATACTACCACGGTTATGCAGACCGATTCGGTACATTTTACCGACCTCTCCGGCCCGGGTGTATATATCTGGAGCTGGACTTTTCCGGGCGGAACACCGGATACTTCCAGTGAGCAAAATCCTGTTGTAATGTATAGTGATACAGGATATTACGATGTTACTTTGGTGGCAACCAACGGTGACGGCTCCGACACAAAAACAAAAACGGCCTACATTCATGTGGTGCCCATGCCGGTACCTACTCCCGATTTTTCATCTGACATCACCATTGTTGCTCCGGGAAATAAGATTCACTTTTATGACGAATCAACCGGTAACCCAACAGCATGGTATTGGGAATTTGATGGCGGTTCGCCTTCTACTTCTACTCTGCAAAATCCCATTGTAAGATATGGTGCCGAAGGGGTTTACGATGTTAAACTTGTAACCTCAAACAATGGCGGAAGCGACTCAATTACCAAAGCCGGTTACGTTACCTGTACCTCAACACAGGCTCCTGTTGTTGACTTTGCTGCCGATGACAACACTATTATGGAAGGCGAATCGGTTAATTTTACCGATTTATCAACCAATGACCCGGATACATGGACATGGACATTTACAGGAGGAACCCCGGAGACATCTACGGAGCAACACCCTCAAAACATTGTTTACAACACGGGAGGCAGCTATCCTGTTAAACTGGTGGCTTCCAACATTGGCGGAGCCGACAGTCTGGTAAAAGAGGAGTATATTCATGTTGACTGGGTGGGCATTGGCGAGTTTAAAAGCCCTCAGGATTTTCATGTTTTCCCAAATCCAGGAAAAGGTGATTTTGTGATTGAGTTTGCCCGTGCCAATGGCGAAACGGTATCCATTAACGTGGTTGATGCTTACGGAAAAACCGTAAAGCAAATAACTACTGCCAAAAACGACAAACGCTACAGGCTGAATTTGAAGTCGCTTAGCAATGGTGTTTATTTTATCAACATCAATGATGGAAATAAAACCGTTTCAAAACAGATTTCAATAGTTAAATAGGTTAATTGTATGGCAGGCAGCCACGGCTGCTGTTTCGGTGCGTAGGCGCGAAGGGCCGAGTCTGACAGGAACAAAACCATGCTGCTTTGCCATTTCAACCTCTTCGGGGGCAAAATCGCCTTCGGGTCCGATTAGCACAAATGCATTGTTGCCCGGGTGGTAAGCCTTCGATAATTCAAGGGTAACCTCCTTGTCGATGTAGGCGATAAATTTTTGGCCGTCGAAGGGTAATGCAATCATCTCTTTAAACTTCATCATACCATGCAGTTGCGGGTGAAACGATTTTAACGACTGTTTTACGGCAGCAGTAATAACCCTGTTTAGGCGGTCGGTTTTTATTGCTTTTCGTTCCGAATGAAAACTGACAAAGGGAATGATGGTGTCAATGCCTATTTCGGTGGCTTTTTCAAGATACCATTCAAACCGGCTGATGTTTTTTGTGGGAGCTACTCCCATTTGCAGCATAAAAGGCCGTTTGTCGGAACCCGCTTCTTTTAGCAGAACCTCCACTTTGCAATGTTTTGGGCTGTCGTCAATGATGGTACAGGTGTAAATATATCCTTTGCCATCGGTAAAAAAAACCTCATCGCCGGTTCTGTATCTAAAAACACGAATCAGGTGTTTCGACTCATCTTCTGTAAGCTGGTAATAAGGCGCTGCAATATCAGGTGCGTAAAATAAATTCATTTTGTAAAAATAAATATTTCTTTGAGCAACCATAACAGGTAATTTATTTAATTTAGGCGAGAATAAACTAAAACATTACTTTTATGAGCTTTACCATCGACCAACAGCTTTGCATTCAATGTAAATTATGCATCGAAGTATGCCCCGTTAACCTTATTGAAACAGACCAAGACAACAAGGTCCGGTTTATTGCCAATCGCACGGCTATTTGTATCGGTTGTGGACAGTGCATGGCTGTATGCAGCACCAAAGCCATTGTTGCCAATAACCTCTCTTACGAAACCGGTTTTGAAGCGCTGCCTGACAAAACAGTGAGCTACAACGACTTTACAGGTTTTCTTTCATCACGGCGATCGGTCAGGAATTATACCAAAAAACAGGTTCCTGCTGAAATGATGGATAAAATTCTCCATTCGCTTTCTTACGCCCCTTTTGGTGCCTCTCCTGAAAAGATGCATGTTACAGTAATTAACAACCGGAAAATTATTGAAGACTCGCTTCCTTTTATTGAAAATTTTCTGGACAACATTGTTAAATGGGTTGATAACCCCGTTACATCATTTATGATTAGAAAAAAGAAGGGAAACGAAACCTTTAACACCATTAAAAATCACCTGTATCCCATTGCAAAATTTGATAATTACAAATTAAAGTACGGCGACCGCATTACCCGTGGTGCACCGGCAATGATTATTCTTCATGCCGACAAAGATGCCGAGGAGCACACCAACAACGCCCTTATTTATGCTACCTATATTACGCTAACTGCCCATTCTTTGGGGTTGGGTGCCAGCATGATTGGTATTGTGCCGGCTGCCGTTAATAAGGTAAAGGAGGTTCGCGAAGCATATAAAATACCCGGGCATCACGAAGCTGTTATGGCTGTGATTGTGGGATTCCCAAAGGTTCATTATCAACGAGCCATTAAACGTACGTTGCCCGCTATTCACAACATAACTTCACAGGAATAACATCAACACGGCAATTTGTACGAAGCCGCCCAATTGCTAATTTTTATTTTGATGCGATAATTACTATAGTGAGATATTGCTAATGTGTTGTGTTTTCAATTAAAAAATCTAGCTTTGTTTTCACATGGAATGCAAGTTATATAAAATCAATATCTTTGCATTATGACAAAAAAAGATAAAATATTAGGTGAAATTATTCAGGTTGCTAATCAATTTAGTTAATTAGCAGTATATTTGTATAAATATTTAGAATTATGGACTTACAGACACGAAAACTTAACATGATTGAATATTTGATTGGGCTTACAGACGAAAGTGTCTTTAACGTTTTTGAAGAAATTATTAAAGAATCAAAGTCAGGAAGAACAAATGCCAACAGGCAGTTCACCCGACAAGAATTGATTGAAAGAGCAAAGAAATCTAATCATGATTACCTTGTTGGAAACTTCAAAGACCAAGAACAATTGAAGACCGAATCAAAAGATTGGTGATAATATGAAAATTATTTGGTCAGACTTTGCTTCTGAAACGCTAAAAGATATATTTCAATATCACAAAAAAATTGCGGGAAAGAAAATTGCACAAAAATTAAATGATAAAATTTTCCGTTCTATATAACAACTCGTTAAATATCCTAATTCAGGACAGGTTGAAGAATCTCTTGCAGAACTTAATGAAGGCCATAGATACTTAATATCTGTAAATTACAAGATTATTTATAAGAAAGTAGATGAAGGAATATTAATAACTGACATCTTTGACACCAGACAAAATCCAATAAAAATAAATGACCCAAAAATAAAGCATGGCAAGTAACAATTAGCGTTCTGATGGCCGAAATGGTTAAACCTGAACGAGAGGTGTTGACACTTGCCCGACTATGTTATTCAGGCTGATTTGTAGTGCTTTTTAACGTTAAACAGGAAGTAAAAGTAATAGTCTTTACTCTGGCTACCGATTGATTCATTCAACATAACCTAACAGGAATAACACCATCACGGTAAATTGCACGAAGTAGCCATTTATAAAAATTTTCCTTTCATTTTCATCTCCTTTTCACAAATAAATCTATTTTTGCATTCTGAACATAAGTTCAATTCAAGTTTTAAAACAACTGACTTAAAAAAGATGCAAATAGCCATTGCAAGCGGAAAAGGAGGAACAGGAAAAACTACCCTGTCGGTTAATCTGGCGACCCTGTTATCGCAGCAAATTTCTGAAGACATAACCATCTTGTTGGCTGACATGGATGTTGAAGAACCCAACTCGGGGCTTTTTTTAAAAGGTGAGCTTTTACGCAGCGAAGTAAAATACAGAATGGTGGCCGACTGGGATGAAAAAAGGTGTACCTTTTGTGAGCGTTGTGCCAACATTTGCGAATTTAACGCCATAGCTTATTTGGGTATCAGTGTAATGGTTTTTCCCGAATTGTGCCACTCATGTTATGCCTGTTCCGATTTGTGCCCTGAAGATGCCTTACCGATGATACCGCGAAGGATGGGTGAAACGAAAGAGTACCGGTTAACCGACCGGCTTTATTTTATGGAAAGCAGGCTCGATATTGGTGTAGAACAGGCTACGCCTTTGATTGAACAAAGCCGAAAGCATATTGAAGAAAGCAGTACTGAAAACACGATTGTCATAATTGATGCTCCTCCCGGTACTTCGTGTCCTGTTATTGAGGCTGTTAAAGATGCCGATATTGTATTGCTGGTTACCGAGCCAACCCCCTTTGGTTTGCACGACCTTACGCTAGCCGTTGACACCATGCAGGAACTTAAAAAACCCATTGCTGTGGTAATTAATAAATATGGCATTGGAAACCGGGATGTTGAAAAATATTGCGCTGATAAACAGATTCCTGTTATTGGAAAGATACCCAATTTAAAAGAGGCTGCCATGATGTATTCAAAGGGAGAGATTCTGGTTGATTCAATTCCCGAAATCAGGAAGGAGATAGCTAACATTTATCAAAACATCATCAAACTTACAAAGTCAAATCAATGAAAGAAATTGTAGTGCTTTCAGGTAAAGGGGGAACCGGAAAGACCTCTATAACCGCCAGCTTTGCTGCACTTGGGGCAAAGCAAATGGTGTTGGCCGATTGTGATGTGGATGCAGCTGATATGCATTTGTTAACCGCTCCCGAAACGATCCTTACCGAGGATTTTTACAGCGGTAAAGAGGCTTTTATTAAAACCGAAGGCTGTGTGCATTGCTACAAATGCATCAAGGCATGTCATTTTGATGCCATTTCGGTAATAAACGGCGATTTTGTTGTGGATCCCATGGAATGCGAGGGGTGTTCCTACTGTTTTCATGTGTGCCCTACCCGAACAATTGAAATGAATAGCCGTTTGGCAGGTAAATTTTATGTTTCAAAAACCCGGTTTGGAAACACATTGGTTCATGCCAGACTTGGTATTGCTGCCGATAATTCGGGTAAACTGGTTACCAAAGTTCGCGAAGAGGCAAAAAAAATTGCTTCTGACCAGCAGTCCGAATATATTCTGGTGGATGCATCACCGGGGATTGGTTGTCCGGTAGTTGCTTCGCTTACAGGGGCGCACTTTGTGGTGCTTGTTACCGAGCCTACTGTTTCCGGTATTCACGATTTGGAAAGAGTTTACGAAGTAATTGAAAAGCTTAAAATAAAAACAGGTTGTATCATCAATAAAGTTGATATCAACAAGGAAATGGCAAATAAAACCAAGGATTTCCTAAAAGAAAAAGGAATTCCCTTGTTGGGAGAGTTGCCATACGATCATCAATTTACCAAAGCAATTACCATTGGTAAAACCGTGGTTGAATATGATGATGATATTATTAAAGCACTGATTGAAAATAGTTGGAAAAAAGTTAAAGATTTGGTAGATAAAATTTAAAATTACAGTAACATGAAAGTATTAATAGCTGCAAAAAATGAAGGTTGGGATGCCATGGTAAGCGACCGTTTTGGCCGTGCACCGGGATTTTCGGTTTACGACAGCGATACCCAAAAATTAACCTGGCATTCCAATGCCGACAATCTGCAGGCTGAACATGGCGTGGGAATTCAAGCCGCTCAAATAGCTGCAAGCCATAAAGCCGAAGTGGTAATAACCGGTGGCAATTTCGGTCCAAAAGCTTCGGAGGTGTTGCAAAAAACCGGAGCCAGATTAATTGACTATGCCGGAAATATTACCGTAAAAGAGTCCATTGAAAAATACATTGGCTAATTTTGAAAATAACCACTGTGTCTTATTGTTACGCTTGATGGGGTGAATTGGCTGGTAGGAAAACATTACTCCAGCCCAAATTTTTTCATCCTCCTGTTAAGTGCCTGCCAGGTAATGTTCAGCAGAGATGCTGCTTTGGCCTTGTTTCCTCCTGCTTTTTCCATGGCTTTAATAATCAGCCTTTTTTCGTTGGATTCAAGGTCGAAGTTTTCATCATCAGGGCTTGCGTTGGAGCCGGATGGTTCGGGTAATGGGGTTGTGCCTGCCGGAGTTTCAAAGGAGTTGTCGGTTTTCCGGCTTAGAGTAAAATGTTCGGGAAGCAGCGTGTTGCCTTCGCACATTATTACTGCCCGTTGAATCATGTTTCTCAGCTCTCTGATATTTCCGGGGAAGTTATGCCGGCTAAGCAGATTTATGGCTTCCTGTGAGATTCCTTTTACATTATCGTTGTGTTTGGTTGCATACATTTTTAGAAAATAGTCGGTCAGAATCGGGACATCTTCCATGCGTTCTCTCAACGATGGCACTTCGATAACAAAAATACTGAGACGATGAAACAGGTCGAGGCGAAATTTGTTTTCTCGTGTCAACGACTCCAGATTCTTGTTTGAAGCGGCAATTACTCTCACGTCAACCGAAACGGTTTCGCGCGAGCCTACTTTGCTAACCTTACGTTCTTCCAATACGCGCAATAGTTTGGCCTGTTGCCCCATGGGCATATCCGATATTTCATCTAAAAACAGGGTGCCGCCATCGGCTATTTCGAACCAACCTTTTTTATCTTCGGTGGCACCTGTAAAGGCTCCTTTTTTATGGCCGAAAAATTCGCTTTCAAACAGGCTTTCGGGTATGGCTGAGCAGTTTACCGAGTAAAAGGTGTTTTTATTTCGTTCACTCATGTAATGAATTCCGTGGGCTACCAGCTCTTTGCCGGTACCGCTTTCGCCTAAAATTAAAACCGAAGTATCATCGGTATGAGCCACCTTTGCCATGAGGGCAGTAAGGTGTTTCATGGCCTTGCTTTTGCCCAACAGCTGACTGCCGATATTTTCAAGCAACTGCTTCGACAATCTGTCAAGTCCGGTTTCCATTGCTTTCAGTTTCCGGTTTAAATCGATAAATCGACGTGTGCGCGTAATGGCACTCTGTATGTCAACTAATCTGAAAGGCTTTGCAAAGTAGTCGGTGGCGCCCCTTCGCATGGCTTCAATAACGGTATTCATATCGCCATGGCCGCTAATCATTATTACCTCAATATTTTGATTTTGAGCCTTTATTTTCTCCAGCACTTCGAGGCCGCTCATTTCAGGCAACCTTACATCCAGTATAACAATGTCAATATGATTATCTTTTAAAAGGTTAAGTGCCTGCGAGGGCAGGGAGGCGGAAAACACCTTGTATTTTTTGTTTCTCAGAAATTCTTTTATTTCGTCAACTACCCTCGATTCATCATCAACTATTAAAACACTAAGCTTACTTTCCATTTGTTTTGTTTTATATTATTGGTAATTCAACTGCCATAGTGGTTCCTTTTCCTGGAACACTTTGGGCAATAATTTTTCCGTTGGATTCTTTGATGATTCCATACGAAATGGATAGTCCGATACCGGTTCCCGATTCGGAATCCTTTGTCGAAAAGAAGGGGTCGAATATTTTACACAATACCTTCTCGTCCATTCCAATTCCGTTGTCTTCAACAACCATTATCATTGTTTTTTCTTTAGAATCCACTTTAATGGTAATTTTTTTCTGATAGTTACCATCATTTGTTAGCAGGGTAGCCTTTTTATTTACGGCATACCTTGCGTTGGACAACAGGTTAAGCAAAACCTGCTCAATACGATAAGGGTTGGCATGAATGGTTAGTTGATTGTTGCCGGGGATTAGGTTAAGCAATATATTTTCGCTTTTGAACTGATTGGAAATAAGTGAGACAGCATTTTCGATTATCTTTTGAATATTGACATCTTCCTTTTGGATGTTTTGCTGGTCGCGCGAAAAAACCCTGACATGATTAATGATGTTTCGGATACGTTCGATATCATTAAAAAAAACTTCCAGCTTGGATGTTAGGTAATCGTCGGTTAACTCATTTTCGTTCAGCTTGTAAAGTATATTATCAAGGCCCATCGACAGTCCGCCTAACGGTTGGTTTATTTCGTGTGCCAAGCCTGCAGCAAGCTCTCCCATCGACTCAAGTTTTGATTTTTGGATAAGCAGTTGTTGTTGTTGTTCAACCTTGTGAACCTCTTCCTGAACTCTGTTTTCAAGGTGAAGGTTTAATGTGTTAAGCTCTTCTATCGCTTTTTTACGCAATGTGATATCGGAGATGAAAATTAAAAATGCACGATCGCTGTCCCACGAAATTTCGGTGGGTTTTAGTTCAAGCCAGTGTTTTTGTTTGTTTTTATTATGGGTAATTACCACATCGACGGTAGCAGATTCTGAGCCGTTATGTTCCATTAATAAAACGGGTTTTGCGCGGTCACGAAAATCCTTATCGATAAAGTTACAGAAGGGCAGCCCTATTATTTGGCGTGGCATTAAACCGAGGATGTCAATCATGCGCGGGTTAAGCATAATTATTTTGCCTTGTTTATCGGTAAGCAAGATGCCATCGTTGGCATTTTCAAAAATAAGCCTGTACTTTTCTTCACTTTCGCGCAGCAAAATTTCAGCTCTTTTGCGTTCGGAAACTTCTATTTCAAGTTCTTTGGTTCGTTCCTTGACCCGGTTTTCCAAATCGGCGTTGAGTGAAATTAGTTGATATTCTACTTTTTTGCGATAAAAGGCGGCCCCAATGTTTGCTGCCACAAGCCGGAGGGCATTTTTTTCCACTTCCGACCACTGCCTTATTTGTTCGCATTCATCCAAACCGATAAAACCCCACCATTCATCTTCAACAAAAATGGGAATTACCAATAGTGATTTGATATCCTGTTCTTCAAGTATTTGTTTTTCAATATCAGGAAAGTCTGTTTCAACGTTTCCGGAAACCAAATTGTCGGATTGTAAAATAGAGATCCATCTTTTAATAGCCTCTGAGTCAACCGGTAAATTTTTGAGAGACTTGTTGTTCAATTGGCTTGATATGCCGTTTGACACCCACTCATACACCTGGCTGACAACCGTTTTATTGTTGTAGCTGTGTTTTTTAAAAATATACAATCGGGAAGCTTGTGTAGATTTTCCCAACAACTTTAGTGCGTAGTTGATGTTGTCATCCGAAATACCCTGCTGAAAAAACAGTGCCGTTATTTCGCTAAGTACCTGCAAGATGGTATCACTTTTCTCTCTCGCGGCTTCCGCTTTTCTTCTCAGCAGTTCTTCTTCCTTAATTTTTCGTTCCAGTACAATTTCGTGTATCTGCTCTTTCAGAAGTTTTGCAAGCTTCTCGCTGTCAATGGGCTTTGTTAAAAATCCCTTAACGCCGGTTTCAATGGCCTGAATAAAATATTTTGCATCCACAAAAGCCGACATCATTATTACACGGGTGTTTTTATCGGTACGTCTTATTTTACGTACCATATCAATACCATTGATAACCGGTATTTTGATGTCGGTAATGATAAGATCGGGAGCCGAAGACTTATATTTTAAAAAGCCCTCTTCGCCATCGGTTGCAACCAGTACATTTCTGGCCTGTTTGGAAATGATTTTTTTATATACAGCCCTTAAGATGTCGTCGCTTTCAACAAGAAGTACAGTTATGTTTTCAATATTCATTTTCAATAGTAATTAGTGCGTGTCCCGATATTTCTTTTCACCGGCGAAGATATGAACTTCCAAATGATTTTCAAAAGGAACCAATGGGCACGACCATCTGTCGGCATATGCACAATAGGGATTGTAAGCTTTGTTGAAATCAAGATATACGGAATCGGAGCGGGGTATTTTGATGTCTAAATACCGGCCTGCGCCATAACTGGTTTTGCCACAGGTTTTGTCGCGAAATGGCAGAAACAGCAGCTTGCCATATTCGGGATCGTTCATATAATCAACATTTTGATATACCGTAAGTTGCTGAGCAGTATCGCTGACTGTAAAATATAAATGGCCGTAAACCCTGTAGTTTGGTTTTCGCGCAGTGTTGGTAGCCATGCCAAAAACAGCACCGGTGGTATCGATTTTAAATTTTGCTTTTATTTTATATTTAGGGTTAACGGGATAAAAATAAGGGTCATGGTAGGCCGTATTAAAATGAATGCTGTCCAATGGTGTTTCGTCAGGATTGGCAAATTCGGCAATGGCCTTGGCACGAAAGGTTTCGATGGAGTCGATATATTTTCCAAGTTCAATCTTTTTTTCATAAGTATTTAAATCCGGATGAAAAAAGAGACGCACAAACAGATAAGCCATAAACTCGTTGCTTACATTTCGAAAACCTCTGCTGTTTCTCCACCAGTGAACAGGATCGAACGAGAGGTCCGAATCGGCATAGATGCCTATATTATAGTCATCGCCAAATGCTTTTTCAAACATCAGCCGGCTTCGTCGCGAATGTACTCCCACCGAATAAATGTTAAAAGATTTATCCCATTGAGGATGTGCGTCAAATAATTCGCGGGTAACCACTGCCGTGGAGTAAGTGCGGTCGCGAAGTATGCTCGATGGGATAGGGGCAAGGTAGATGGTGTCGCGGAACCCCATTTTTTTAATGACAGCAGCCGTTGCTTCGGCAACATTATGATAGTTTGATATGGGCTGCCATTGCAGAATGGGGATGCCTGTTACAATCATATTTTCGTAGTGGTCATCTCTGAAAAGTTTGATGGCTTTTTTTATCGAATAATCCGGAATCCATCCTTCAATAACCATTGTTTTAGATTTAACAGGGTCGTTAACCGTTAAAAACCGGTAGATGTTTTGAAAAAGAAAGGGTATGGCAACCAACAGTATTGCCACAATAATCAACCAACCTAAAAAGGTAGGTTTTCGGCACGTTTGTTTTTTAAACAGTATAATGTGTTTTTTTTGCATATTCGGTTTTTAAAAAGCCTCGCCAAAGCCAAAAAGGAAAAAAGTCTGGTCTTTCGATAAGGCATAGTCCAAACGTATATTGGCTTTGTGTACCGGATCCACAAGCAATCGTAATCCGGCTCCCACCGACCACTTTATACCCTTAAAAGTATAGCCGTTAAATGCCGGAGCAACTTCTCCCAGTCCTCCAAACGCCACACCCGATAATATCCAATAAATGGGAAACCTAAACTCCGTTTGTACTATGGACATCAGCTTATCGCGATACCTGCCGAGATAAATTCCCCTCATTTTTTCGCTTCCGCCCATCAGTGCCAACGATTGAATTGGTACATCTCCAAAATTTATTTCGCTGTAAAACTGAGCGGCCAATGTCATTTTTTCCGACAATGGAAAATATTTCCGGTAGTCGATTAGCAGGTAACTGTACTTAAATTTACTTTTGAAAGCCTGTGTGAACATTACAAAATTGGCTAAAAAGTAACTTCCCGTGTGGGCATTTATGGTATTGTCGCGGGCTTCGTTGTAAAGCATCACCCCTAATCCCGACTGAACACCTTCGTTGGACGATAAAGCGGTGTCGTTTTGATAGGCTAAAGAATCGTCTTGATGCGCATAGGCAACTTCCGTGTAATTTTTGTAACTGTATATTATTCCGGTATATAGCTTGTTATATACCCTATAACCCAACGCATCCAAAAATGAAATTTCTTTAAAAGAAACGAGGCTTTGATTGGATAGTTTGGTGTCGTTACCAACTCCGTAATAAAAGGATGGGAAGCTTAAAATAATAAACTGTGAGTAATTGCGCCAGCCGCTTTCGCCAAAAAACAAATCGGAGTTTACAACAAATTTATATTGATTGTTTAACGTATAGTAGGCCAGTCCTGTTAAGGTGGAGGAGGGGATATCCGGGTTGCTTTGATCGTTGGTGCCAAGTTTAAACGAGTTGAATTTTGTAAGGCCAAACAACCAGTTGGTTTCGGTGTTATACGAAACAATGGGCAACGGAAACCATTTTACAATCCATACCATTTTATCGTTAATCTTATCAAAAGTGGTTTTCTTTTTGGTAGTGCTATCGGCCTGCTGCTGCGAAAATGCTGACGCAGATAAGCCAATTAGCAATATAACTACCAGAAACTTAGTCGCTTTAATAAAGAAACGATTGACCATTTTTAAGATTTTATTGTACTGTTCAAAGATAGTAAAGAAATTTAATGGCTGCTTATAAATCCTAACAAGCTTCTTGTAAGTCCTGTATGAAACAATATGAAAGTGTATTTCATTTAGTTTTGTGCTCCATCACGCATCGGTCAATACTAAATATTTGCTATCTTGCGTTGTTAATATGAAACACCTCTACTTTACAAATCCGTTAATTTGTTTATTATGAAATTAAACACAATCCTAAAAGGAATTGCGCTGCCCCTTATTGTAATGCTTGTCCTTTCATGTCAAAACAAAAATAAGCAACAACAAAATAGTAAGTTGGTGATTACCAACAATCAAACTGACAGAATCAGTGCCGATGCGCCGGTTACAATCATGTTTTTGGAAGCCCCTGAACTTTTTAAAAACTTATCTGCTTCCGAAAAAAAAGAGGTGGTTGAGTTGCAACCGCATGTGGATGGCAAAACTTTTCTGGTTGAAGCAAAGCAGATTGTGTTTCAGCCTGATACGCCCTTAAAATATGGTAAGGAGTACAAGGTAATAGTACATCTCAACAAGCTGTTTCGCCATCCTGATATTGACCGCTATTCATTCACCATAAAGGTTGACCCCCTTCAGATTAACCTGTTTTTCGATAACCTTGTTATCAAAAGCAGCACCTCAAAATACTCCACTCTTACAGGACATCTGTTGACATCGGGAAGGCTTTTGGCGGATGACATAAAAAGTAATTTTACAGCAATGCTAGGCCATAAGTTGCTGCCTGTTATGGTTGAAAAGGAGGCAGACAACTCCTCTTTTCGGTTTGTTATCGACAGCATCACCCGGACTGCCAACGAGCAAACCCTTACGGTTGAATTAAACAGAAAGCAGCTTGGTGGCGATGGCACCGGAAAATACGAATATACAATTCCTGCTGCCGGCCTGTTTTCGTTTACCAAATTTGATGTCAAAAAACAACCGGAACCCCATGTGTTACTTACCTTTTCCGATGTGTTGGCATCGGGACAAGACCTCAACGGTTTGGTTTATTTTGAAGATGGAACAGGCGTAAAGCTTTATGTAAAAGGCAATCAGCTGATGGTGTATCCTCAAAAGACTTTGAAAGGAACGCACACCTTAATCATTGATAAAGCGGTAAAAAGTGCCGGCAACAACCCCTTAAACAAACAATATACTTTAAAGCCTGTTTTTCAGCAGGCAGCGCCGGAAGTAAGGTTTATCGGCAATGGCAACATTTTGCCGGGAACCGATAAATGGCTTATTCCCTTTGAAGCCATCAATTTGAAGGCTGTTGATGTGGTTGTGTTTAAAGTTTACAGCAACAACATCAAACAATTTTTACAAGACAACGAGCTTGGCAGCCGGGGATGGTCGATGAATCGGGTGGGCGAATATGTACATCATCAAAAAATTAACCTTGAAAAGGAGGGCAGCAAGTCCGATAACAAATGGAAAAGTTATGCCATCGACCTGAGTAAAATGGTAAAAACAGAGCCGGGTGCCGTTTATCGAATCGGCTTTAGGTTTAAACCGGAGTATGCGATGCTTGAGTGTGCAAAAAACAAACTCAACAAAAACCCTGATTTTGATTCCACCGGATACTTTTATTACGACTATTACCGGCCTTACGACTTTTCGTGGAGTAAAAAAGATGATCCTTGTGATGTGTCGTATTACAATTCCGATAATTTTCCCGAAAGAAACTTTTTGGCGAGCAACATCGGCCTGACGGTTAAAAACAGCACTCAGGACAATTATACAGTTTTTGCCCGTAATTTGCTTACCGCCGAACCGTTGAACGGCGTAAAGATTCAGTTTTTTTCGTTTCAAAATCAATTACTTGGCGAGGTAACAACCAACACCAAAGGGGAGGCTGAGGTAACCCTGAAAAAAGAGCCGTTTGTGATAGTGGCACAATGGAAAAAACAGTTTGGGTACTTAAAGCTTAGTGGCGGAAATACCTTGTCGTACAGTAAGTTTAAGGTAAATGGTGCGCGCAACGAAAAGGGTATTAAAGGAGTTATTTTTGGCGAACGCGGTGTATGGCGGCCTGGTGACACGCTGCATTTAACGTTTGTTTTGCAGGATTTGGAACAGGTGCTTCCTGCCGGCCATCCGGTTTCGATGGAGGTGCGTGATGTTCGCGACCGGAAAGTTTACAGCGAAGTAAGCACAAACGGCATCAATGGTTTTTATCTGTTTAATGTGCCAACTTCACCCGATGCACCTACAGGCATCTGGCGGGCGAAAGTTCAAATAGGTAACAACTATTTCGTAAAAAACCTGAGGATTGAAACCATCCTTCCCAACAGGCTAAAAATAAAAATGACTGCCGATGGCGACTCTTTCCACAGAGGACAAAAAGGAAGACTGAACATTGAATCGCAATGGTTGCATGGCGGCGAGGCTTCCGGTTTGAAAGCATCGGTTACCGAAAGCATTGCCACCGCACATACTAAGTTTGATAAATATCCCGAATTTATTTTCGACGATCCTGCCAACCGCTTTTATCCCGACGAGCAATCGGTTTTTGATGGCAAACTCAGCGATAAGGGAAAAGCGGAAGTAAATGTGATGCTGCCCGATAACAGCAACCTGCCCGGCATGCTGAACCTTACTTTTGTAACCAAGGTGTTTGAGCCGGGCGGGCGCTTTAGCATCGACCAAAAAAGTTTTAAATACACCACTTACAACCAATATGTGGGCATTAAGCCTCCTGAAAAGGGTAACTCCTATGCCTATGAAACCGATAAAAATCAACAGTTTGAAGTGGTTACGGTGGACGATTACGGTAATCCGGTTTCGGTACAAAAGCTTAAAGTGGAAGTCTATTTGCTGAACTGGAGCTGGTGGTACAACAGCAACAGCAGTAACCTGGCCAACTACATCAGTCAACACTATTTCGACAGGGTTGTTTCAAAAACAATCAGTACAAAAAATGGCAAGGGTGCTTTTTCGTTTAAAATCAAGTATCCCAATTGGGGGAACTATTACGTGAGGGTTACCGATGAAGACGGCGGGCATAGTGCCGGAATGATGATGTACATCGACTGGCCGTCATCCTATTCGCGTGGCAACCGCAAGTCGCCGGGCGATGCTGCTTTACTGAGCCTGACTGCCGATAAAAAGAGCTATAACATTGGCGATACAGCCATTGTAAGTTTTCCGGGTGCTGCCAATGCTAAAGCCTTAATCAGCATTGAAAAAAACAATAAAATCATCAAATCGTGGTGGGTGGAAACTTCCAAAAAGGAGTCGGCCATCAAGGTTAAGATTACTCCTGAGATGGCACCCAACATATACGTTTTTGTTTCGGTAATACAACCCCACAACCAAACTGTAAACGATTTGCCCATACGCTCTTACGGTGTAATCCCCATGATGGTAAACAATCCTGAAACGGTGTTGAAACCTGTTTTGTCGGTACCTGAAAAAATTAAACCCAACTCAGAATATAACATTAAAATCAGCGAGATGAACGGCCGAAAAATGACCTATGTTTTGGCTGTGGTTGATGAAGGGTTGTTGGATCTGACGCATTTTAAAACCCCCTCGTTGCACAATTTCTTTTATAAAAAGGAGGCGTTGGCAGTACGAACCTGGGATTTATATGATGATGTTAACGGAGCCTTCGGCGGAAGGTTGTCGCAGGTATTTGCCATTGGCGGCGACGAGGAAGTAAAAGAGTTAAGCAAGAAAAAAGTCAATCGTTTTGTGCCTGTGGTAACCTTTTTAGGGCCGTTTACACTTGAAAAAGGGAGCAGCCGAACACACAGGATTACCATGCCAAATTACGTAGGTTCGGTAAGGGCAATGGCAATAGCGGGTTACAACGGTGCTTACGGTAACACCGAAAAAACCATCCCCGTAAAGCAGCCGCTGATGGTGTTGGCTTCATTTCCGCGTATGTTGGTTCCCGGCGAAACCCTTCATTTGCCCGTTACTGTTTTTGCCATGGAAGACAATATTAAAACGGTTTATCTTAAAGTTAAAGGAAACGATATGTTTGAGATAGCAAATCCTGAGCAAAATCTGACTTTTTCAAAACAGGGTGATAAGGTTGCTTATGTGGATTTAAAAGTGGATGATTCCGAAGGCACCGGGAAAGTGCTGCTTACCGTAAGTTCGGGTAGCAACCATGCTAAGTATGAAGTCAATATCAGTATTAGAAATCCCAACCAACGGAGTTACCTGACGGCAAGTTATCCGCTTGAGAAGGGTAAAACTTGGAAAGGAAAACCGGTGTTTTTGCAAGATGCTTCTCAATATCAGCTTAATGCAACGGTTTCAACATTGCCCTCTATCAATTTGAATAAACGAATTAAATACCTGATTCGTTATCCCTATGGATGTATTGAGCAAACGGTTTCAGCTGTTTTTCCGCAACTTTTTCTTTCAAAACTTACCCCGCTTACTGATGAAGAAAAGAGTGATGTCGAAAATAACATTCAACATGCCATTGAACGGTTAAACTACTATCAGCATTCATCGGGCGGATTTTCGTACTGGCCGGGCACAGGTTCCACCAATGACTGGGGAACCAGTTATGCCGGACATTTTCTGATTCTTGCCAAAGAGGCCGGATATTACGTTCCTTCCGAAATGTTTAACCGCTGGGTAGATTACCAACAAACCGTTAGCAACCAATGGATTTACAGAAATGATGTCGAATACCATCACGATTTGGAACAGGCCTATCGTTTATATACCTTGGCGCTGGCCGGAAAGCCGTTGGTTAGTGCCATGAACCGGATGAAAGAAAACCTGCACTTGTCGCAACAGGCCTCCTTACGGCTGGCAGCTGCGTATGCAGTGATGAATGAAGAGGAAACCGCTAAACGGCTTGTCGAGAGTGCTGTTGAGTCGATACCTGATTCCAAAACATACTGGTGGTATAATTATGGTTCCGAAACCCGCAATCGGGCGCTGGCCATGGAAACTTACCTCCTTATAAACGATAAAGCCGAAGCCTATCCGCTCTTTAAAGAGATTGCGGCTAAACTGGGTAGCGATAGTTGGATGAGTACACAAACAACGGCTTTTGCGTTGTATGCTGTTTCGTTGTTTACTAACAACCGGCAATCGGATAAGTTCAGCTTTAAGTGGAGTTTTGCCGGTGAAGATGAGCGGGTTGAGAGCAACAGCCCCATCTATTCGTTGAAACTTTCGCCGAAACAAAACAAAAAGCTGACGGTAAAAAATGAATCGAATCAAATGTTGTTTTTAAATGTTGAAACATCTGCTATACCAAACCCCGGAGAGACTGTAAATAAGAGCAGTAATCTTTCGTTGAAAATATCCTGGTTTGATATGAAGGGCAACCCTATCGACCCGGCCTCGCTCAAACAGGGTAAGGACTTTTATGTTAAAATAAGGGTTGGCGCAACAACACTACGCAATTATAAAAATCTGGCGTTGAGTGCTCTATTTCCTTCGGGATGGGAAATATTAAACACACGGATGGTTGATGTGGGTAACGGGCTGAAATCATCGCAGGCGGATTATACCGACATTCGCGACGACAGGGTAAATCTGTTTTTTGACCTTGCGCGAAAGGGCGACCATAAAGATTTTTACATTTTACTGAATGCCGCTTATCCCGGCAGGTATTATCAGTCGCCAATTACCTGTAAAGCCATGTACAACAACAATATCAATGCATCGGCAGGCGGCGGTATGGTTGAGGTAACGGAGTAGTTTATAAATGAGAGTCCGAAAAAAATACAAGTATTTGTGGGCAATAGTGGTAGTGGTAGCAGCATTGTTTTTGCTGTTGCTAACAGGCAGGTTGATGCTGCCGGCACCTCTTTTTAACGATGATTATTCCACCGTTTTGTTCGACCGGCAAAATAACCTGTTGGGGGCACGGGTGGCAGCCGATGGCCGGTGGCGTTTTTCCGAATCGGATTCAATTCCTTTGAAATACGAAAAAGCACTCCTCTGTTTTGAAGACAAATATTTTTATCACCATTTTGGATTTAATCCCTTATCAGCTTTTAATGCGTTGATTGATAATGTTAAAGCAGGCCGTATTGTGCGGGGTGGCAGCACCATCACCATGCAGGTTATACGTATGGCAAGGAAGGGTAAACCTCGTACCATCAAAGAAAAACTGATTGAAGTATGGCTTGCAACGGCGCTGGAAACCAGATGCTCAAAAAAGGAAATTTTATACCTTTATGCCTCACATGCTCCCTATGGCGGCAATGTGGTGGGGCTTGAAGCTGCTTCGTGGCGCTATTTCGGACGCAGTCCTTTTCAGCTTACCTGGGCAGAGGCAGCCCTGCTGGCCGTACTTCCCAACGCACCCTCGTTAATTCATCCCGGAAGGCACCGGAAAGCTTTGCTTACAAAGCGAAACCGCCTGCTAACAAATCTGCTGAAAAACAGAACCATCGACAGTGCTGCCTACCGCCTTGCGCTGCTGGAAAAAATTCCTGAAAAGCCACACCGCCTGCCCGACAAAGCGCCTCACCTGTTGGAACAATACCGGCTCAGGCATAAGGCCTTTAAAATACATACTACCATTGACGGGTATCTGCAAAGCAAGGTCAACGAAATAGCATCGGCTTATTACAAAAAATACAGACAAAACGAAATATACAACCTGGCTGTGTTGGTGATGAAGCCCGACACCAAATCAGTGGTGGCTTATGTTGGTAACGTTGTTGAAAGTGGTAAACACGGAAGCCATAACGATATGATTCAGTCGCCGCGAAGCACGGGAAGTATCTTAAAGCCATTGTTGTATGCCGCTGCCATCGACGATGGGCAGATACTGATAAACAGTCTGATACCTGATATTCCAAGCTATTTCAAGAACTATCATCCACAAAATTTCGACCGGGTTTTTGAAGGTGCCGTTCCTGCCTCACAGGCGCTGTCGCGTTCGCGAAATGTGCCTGCCATTTACCTTTTGCGCGACTATGGTATCGGCAGGTTTATGGAAAAGATGAAACAGATGGGAATTACTACCTTTAACCGTCCGGCAGATTACTATGGCTTGTCGTTGATTTTGGGAGGGGGAGAGGCTACCCTCTGGGAACTGACCTCCGCTTATGCCGGAATGGCGCAAACACTTTTGCATTATGATGATTTCTATGGGAAATATACCGGCCATGAATACGATAAGCCCGTTATCCTGAAAAGTCGGGTTGTCCGTGCAGTTGAACCTGAAAAAACGGCAACCTTGCCGTTGTATGCCGGCGCAATATGGGAAACCTATCAGGCACTTGAAAAGGTGCATCGTCCCGAAATGGAAGAGGGGTGGGAGTATTTTAACCCATCGGCACCCATTGCCTGGAAAACAGGTACCAGCTTTGGATTTAAAGATGGTTGGGCCATTGGCTCCTCAGCTGATTATATAGTTGGTGTTTGGGTAGGAAATGCCGATGGCGAGGGGCGCAGCGGGTTGACAGGTACTTCCTATGCAGCACCCGTCATGTTTGAGGTGTTTGATGCGCTTCAGATTAAAAACCGGTTTCAACGGCCTGAAGATGACTTAACAGAGATTGTGGTTTGCAGGCAAAGCGGCTATCGTGCCTCGAAAAACTGCCCGGAAAAGGACACGGTTTTGTCGTATGTAGCCGGCAACAGGGTGAAGGCCTGTCCGTTTCATAAAATTATTTTTACCGACCAAAATGAGCAGCACCGGCTGAGTACACGTTGTTCCAGAGTTCATCAAATGAAAAAAGTATCGTGGTTTGTGCTGCCGCCGGTTCAGGAGTGGTACTTTCATAAAACACACCCGTCGTATCGCATGTTGCCTCCTTTTAAACAGGGCTGCTCTCCTTTGGATGATAACAACGTGATGGCCTTTGTGTATCCTCTTTCCGGCACAAAGGTGTTTGTGCCCCGTGGTGCCGACGGGCAACAGGAAGCGGTTGTTTTTCAGGTTAGCCATCAAAATCCCAACATAACCCTTTATTGGCATCTTGACCGTCAATATATCGGCTCAACGCAACGCATTCACAAGTTGGCTTTTATTCCCAAACCGGGCAGGCATCTTCTAACGGTGGTTGATGAAAACGGGATAAGTAAAAAAGTTGTTTTCGAGGTGATGGACGGAGACCGGTAAGGGCAATGTATGCTCAGCATTAATATTGGTTCATCCGCTCATTCAGGTTGCAAACCTGAACGAGCTTTAGTATTGGGTTTATATTAAGTATGCTTTTTACCGCTCTTTCAGGTTTGCAATCATCTGCTCATTCAGGTTACAAACCTGAACGAGCTTCTTTCTATAAAGTTTTTTTCCTTTCTGCGCTCTCTCTGCCACCCCTACACGCTCTTTCAGGTTTGCAACCTGAAAGAAGATTAAATGCTGTCAATAGAGCTTTAATTCCCGGTTTAAATTTTAGCTACATTCTTCACCACGTTTACAATAACTTCCACTGCTTTTTCCATGGACTGAACCGGAATGTACTCGTGGATGCCGTGAAAATTGTGCCCGCCGGTAAAAATATTGGGCGTTGGTAATCCCATAAACGAAAGCTTTGAACCGTCGGTGCCCCCTCTGATGGGCTTTTTAACGGGTTTTACACCGGCATCAAGCATGGCCTGTTCGGCAATGTCAACAATATATTTTACAGGCTCAATTTTTTCTTTCATGTTAAAATACTGGTCTTTCAGCTCAGTTGTAATCACTGCTTTACCATATTTTTCGTTGATAAAATCGGCGGTATGGCTTGCCAGCATTTTCTTTTGTTCAAACTTTACCTTATCATGGTCGCGGATGATATAACGCAAAACGGCTTTGTCAACCGTTCCCTGAAAATCCATCAGATGGAAAAAGCCTTCATAGCCTTCGGTATGTTCGGGACGTTGGTTATGTGGTAACATGCGGTCGTATTCCATGCCAATGGTAATGGCGTTAATCATCTGGTTTTTAGCTGTGCCTGGATGGACGTTTCTTCCCGAAACGGTTACGGTTAGTCCTGCGGCATTAAAATTTTCGTACTCCAGCTCTCCAATTCTGCCTCCGTCGATGGTGTAAGCAAAGTTGGCGGCAAACTTTTTAACATCAAATTTATCGGCACCACGGCCTATCTCTTCATCGGGAGTGAAGCCAACTTTAACGGTACCATGTTTTATTTCGGGATGATTAACGAGGTATTCAACTGCCGTCATTATTTCGGCAACACCGGCTTTGTCATCGGCACCCAGCAGGGTGGTGCCATCGGTTGTAATAATTGTTTGCCCTTTATAGCTGAGCAATTCGGGAAAATCTGCCGGTGAAAGTACGGCACTGTTTCCCAGTGGGATATCCGACCCGTCGTAGTCTTCGATAAACTGAGGGTTCACATTTTCATCGGAGGCGTCCGGTGCCGTATCCATGTGCGAAATAAAACCGACTACGGGCACCTCGCTGTCCATATTGGATGGCAGGGTAGCCATAATGTATCCGTTTTTGTCAACAGCAGCATCGGTAAGCCCCATGGACTTTAGTTCTTCAACAAGCAGGTTGGCAAGGTTAAATTGTTTGTCAGTGCTGGGTGTTGTATTGGATTCTTCGTTTGATTGCGTGTCTATTTTGGCATATCTTACGAACTTTTCTACTACACTTTTCATATATAATTTTGTATTTTATTGAACTTCTTTCTTTTATGTTTTGTCTCCCGATAGCTATCGGGATTTTTGGAAAAATCCAAAAATCTCGCCAAAACAATTTACCACGATTTTATTACCCGGGGTTTCACCCCGGGCTATTTATATGCGACCCTTACAGGGTCGGATAATCATTTTCCAGTGTGTTTAGCTTGTTAATCATGGTCTTTTCATCTTTTTGTTTTAAAAAATTAAAACAAGCCATCGTTACGGTAAATTTCCATCTGAACTTCGGAAAAAGCATTTATTTTTCCGGTTTTATTTTTGGTAACATTCAATATGTCGCCGGTTTCGAAGTTTACCCTGACGGTATCGCCATTTTCAATATCCGCATCTTTAAGATTGTAGTAAGTTAGTATGGGCATGGCGGCATTGATGGCATTGCGCTCGTAAATGGCGCCGAACGACTCGGCGAGAATAGCCGAAACACCCAAGGCTTTAAACCCGTCAACGGCTTGCTGGCGTGAGCTTCCGGCACCAAAGTTTTTTCCGGTGATAACAATGTCGCCGGGCTGTACTTTTTTGGCAAAATCTTCGTAGCCCTCAAGGTTGTCAAAAATATACTGCCCCATCTGTTTAATATCGGTAATTTGCAGATAACGGTTATGGAAAATCATATCGGTGTCGATATCATCCATGGGAATTAGCCAAACCCGTCCTTCCACTTCCGTGGGTTTGTCGCCGGCAGGATTCAACCTTTCTTCTTCGACGGCCTTTTGAATACGTTCTTCCTGTTCGGCATAATCGAACTCAACAGGTTTGTCGGGTATTTCAAATTCGGTAGTAATGTAACCTGCTACTGCTGAAGCGGCTACTGTTGCCGGCGAAGCGAGATAAACGCTACCCTTGCCCTGCTTGCCGGGGAAATTACGGTTTCCGGTGCTAATGGTAATTTCGCCGGGGCCGTTTTGTCCTACCTGCCCGGCGGCGCATCCCGCACATCCTGCATTGGAAACCAATACACCGGCGTCTTTAAATATTTTAATAATGCCTTCATCAAGACACTGTTGCCAGATGGCATCGGTGGTAGGTACAATTTTTAAAACCACCCCCGGTGCTACCTTTCGGTTTTTCAGTACGTTGGCAGCCGCTCGCATATCTTCCATACGTCCGTTGGTACAGCTGCCTATAAAAGCGGAGTCGATTTTCACCTTTTGCGTTTCATGAATGTCAACCGTGTCGTGCGGTTTTCCGGGGCGGCTGACCATGGGCACAAACTTGCTGATGTCAATGTCAAAAGTATCGGCATAGGTGGCATCTGCGTCAGCTGAAATTCTGTTCAGTTTTTTTCCGGTTTTGCTTTCGCAATAATCCATCACCAAATCGTTGGGAGGAAACAGCAGGATGATTACACCCATTTCGGTTCCCATGGAAGCAATGGTGATGCGCTGGTCGAGGGTGAGCTTGTCAACAGCATCGCCATAAAACTCAACAGCATAGCCCAGCAGTTTGTTGGCGCCAAAAATGTGTAAAAGATTCAGTACAATATCTTTAGCAGTTACGTTTTCGGGCTTTTCGCCAAGCAGATTTATTTTTACTGATGGAGGAGTTTTAAACCACACTTTGCCGCGATGAAACGCTGCGGCGATGTCTTTGTCTCCCATTCCCTGTCCAAAAGCTCCGATTGCTCCCAAAATATTGGCATGCGAATCGGTTGTTACGGCAGTGGAACCCGGCCATGCAAGCCCTTCCGAAATTAAGGTGTGGGTACCTATACCGTTGTTGATGTCAAAAACTTTAATGCCGTGTTTGCGGGCAAAAACCCTTACCAGCTGCTGGTTGGTGGCGTATTTTTGATCGCTTCCGGTGGGATTGGTATCGAAAGTGAAGAAGGTTTTTGAGGGGTCGTCAACATGCAGGTGGTAGGTTTCGATGTTTTTTACCACGTTGGGGCCGCCAAAATCTCTTGCCACACGGGCATCAATGGCAATATCAACAATATCGCCGGGTTTTACGGTTTTTTGTCCCGAATGGGCTGCTATAATTTTTTCTATAATGGTCATACTCATAATAAGCTGTTTTTATTTTCGGCGCTAAAATAGTTAATGTTTTAACTTGACGGTAATTTCAAACAATCATGTACAAAAAAAATAGCGACCTTTGCGGCAAAATTATTCAGATGAAAATTGCATCACTGGTTTCGGGAGGAGTTGACAGCTCGGTAACCATCCCTTTATTAAAAGAGCAGGGGTTTGACCCGCATATTTTTTACATCCGTATTGGTATGGAAGACGAGCCTTCGTTTTCGGATTGCCCTGCGGAAGAGGATATTGAAATAACCACCTGGATTGCAAAAAAATACGGATGTAAATTTGATATTGTTGATTTGCAAAAAGAGTATTGGGATACGGTTGTGAAATATACCATTGATACGGTAAAAGCGGGGTTAACCCCCAATCCGGATATAATGTGTAATGTGCTGATAAAGTTTGGTGCGTTTCGCGATAAATACGGCCATGAGTTTGACAAAATCGCCACCGGCCATTATGCTTCGACTTACGAAACCGGTGAAGGGATATTTTTGGGCACTGCCAAAGACAGGGTAAAAGACCAAACCTATTTTTTAAGCCAGATTACCACAGAACAATTAAACCATGTGATGTTTCCCATCGGCCATCTTGAAAAAAAGTCGGTTCGGCGCATAGCAAACGAAATGAAGCTGCCCTCGGCCAATAGGCCCGACAGTCAGGGAATATGTTTTCTTGGCAAAATCAATTACAACGATTTTATCAGAAAATATGTAGGTGAGCGCCCCGGTGAAGTGGTTGAGCTGGAAACCGGCAGGGTGCTGGGCGAGCATAGAGGTTTTTGGTTTCATACCATTGGCCAGCGACGCGGACTGGGGTTGGGTGGCGGTCCCTGGTTTGTGGTGAAAAAAGACATCGAAAACAACATTATATATGTGTCAAACGGCTACGACCCCATTGCTCAGTACAGCGATAAAGTTTGGCTTGAAGGTCTTCACATCTTAAACCCTGCCCACGATTATTCCGGCTTGTCCGACATTAAATTTAAAATCAGACATCAGCCCGAGTTTACCAAAGGCACGTTGGTGCAATCGGAAAGAGGCATTTACATTCAGTCGGAGCATAAAATTTCGGGCATTGCCCCCGGACAGTTTGCCGCCATTTACGATATGGAGGAAAAAACCTGTATCGGCAGTGGCGTGATAGCGCAGGGAGACGAGTAATGCGAATTAGCTGTTTTTATGATCTTCGTTAAACTGTTTCAGCCTTTTTTCCAAATCGGTAAACTGTTCTGTTTGTACCAGCGAAGTACATGCTCTGATGCCTTCCTTACGTTCGCTTCCGGTAATAAGCAGCGAAATGGCACTTACTCCGTAATATATCAGCTCGTTTAACAACTCTTCGGCATCCATGCCGGGATAGCTAAAGGTAAAATAAAAGCCATCGGCAATGGGCTGATCAACATCGGTATCGTAAACAATTTTAAATCCGTTTTCGGTAAATATACGTTTCATTTCATGGGCTTTGCGGCCATACTCTTTTACGTAATCAACAAAGTTAAACTCTCCGTCGTTGGCTGCTTTTAGCAAGGCTGTTAAAGCATATTGCGCCGAGTGTGAAGTGCCCGAACTCAACGGGTACAGGGTTCCAAAAATCATCGAATACCCAAGTTTGTCGTTTACATAATACCGTTTAAGGTCGGGGTAGTGTGCGTTAAACAAGTTGTCGGATATGGCCATAATGCCAATGCGTTCGCCGGCGTAACTAAAAATTTTACTGCTAGAGATAAACAGAATGTAGTTGTCGGTGTATTTTGCTACGGTAGGCTGGTAAGGTGGTTCGCCGGGTTTGTCATAATCTTTTCTGAAGTCCATGCCAAAGTAGGCGAGGTCTTCCAGAATAACCACATTGTATTTATTGGCCAGCTCGCCAATGGTTTTTAATTCATCATCGGTAAAACATATCCACGACGGGTTGTTGGGGTTGGAGTATAACACCGAGTGTATTTTTCCGGTTTTAAAGTACGATTCCAGCTTTTCGCGCAGTTTGTCGCCGCGGTAATTGTAAACGTCAAAACTTTCATATTTGATATCCAGTACCTTATGTTGCATTTTATGAACCGGGAATCCGGGGTCGATAAACAGGGTTGTATCTTTGTTTTTGTCAATGCGGCTCAGGGTTAAAAAGGCTGCAAAACCGCCTTGCATCGATCCTACGGTGGGAACACATCCCGCAGGGTCAATATCCACATCCATAAACAGTTTAATAAATCTTGATGCTTCGTTTTTAAGAACCTGTAGTCCCTGAATGTTTGGGTAAACGGCAGCCACACCGTTTTTAAGTGCATCTATTTGTGCGTTAACCCCAACGGGAGCAGGAGGAATCCCCGGTACCCCCATCTCCATACGGATGTATTTTTTGCCCGTGGCTCCTTCAATTTCATCAATTAGCTTTTTAATCTCGCGGATTGTTCCGGTACCTACCGAGTTTAATCCGCTCTCTTTTATTTTTTCATTTACGATGTTAAAATCAATGGGTGTATTTCTCATAATATATTTGTTTAAGCTGTTTGGGTTTCTATTTTTTCATGTTTGCCAATGCCAGAATTATTCCCAGCACAATGCCGAGCAGCGCTGCGAAAAGCACTCTGAAATCGGCCGGCAGTAAAAAGGTAACGGTATGCGCAGGAATCCAAAAAAAGGGGATCGTTTTTTTTAAAACGAAGTTCCACTGTACATCCCAGTTGAGACCTTTTAATATTTTCGCAAAGGGAATAGGGGTTAAAAAGCCTTTTAAAGTACCGCCGGTAGTTAAAATATGGGTGTCAGTAATTTTATGCAAAGTCATCATTACGGGAGCATAAATCAGGTTTAAGCCGGCACTGATGGTAAAAGCCACCAACACTTTTCCTGCTGTTAGTTTTCCCGCAAATATTGCCTGTGCATGCTGCATACCCATATATTGCAAAAAAGAAGGCGTTCCGGATGCAAAAACTATAAAGGCAAATTTAATGGTGATGCCCAAAAATCCCCACACAACGGCTCTCGGTAAAATACCAAAACCGGGCTGTGTGTAGTTCCCGGTTTTGATACGAAGTCCAATTACTTCTCCAATTACTGCTAAAATGGCAAACTTTATAAATGCCATTATAAAGCCGTGATAATGATTTAAGTGAGTGTAGGTTTCGTAAACCTTCCCACTTAAAAAGAATGGTAAAAACAAGAGCAAAACTCCTGCTGAAAACAAAATGTCGTTGCGTTTAATCATTAAAAAAAGGCTTCAAATTCTTAATAAATGAACAGCTTCAAAGATACATATTATTTATTGTTAACAAAACCCAAACTGTTTTGATTTTTGGCATTTTTTGCTTAACCTCTTCATGGTTATAATTTGTTTCACTCATCTTTTTATCTTTGGCAAAAAAATAGTTATGAAACCTGTTGTAAGTATTATTATGGGCAGTACCTCCGATTTAAAGGTGATGGAAAAAGCAGCCCGTTTTTTTGAGGAGATGAGTATTCCTTTTGAAATGAATGCCTTGTCGGCGCATCGTACCCCCGAAGAGGTGGAAAAGTTTGCCAAAAGTGCCCGGCAAAGAGGCGTGAAAGTAATAATTGCCGGTGCCGGCATGGCAGCTCATTTGCCCGGTGTAATTGCCGCTATGACCACCCTTCCCGTAATAGGAGTACCCATTAATGCAACCCTCGACGGCATGGATGCTTTGCTGGCCATTGTGCAAATGCCTCCCGGAATTCCGGTGGCCACGGTAGGTATTAATGGGGCCCTTAATGCTGCCATCCTCGCCACCCAAATGATGGCGCCGGGCGAGGATGTCCTGATGGAAAAACTCACGCAATACAAGGAAAACCTCAAAGAAAAAATTGTAAAAGCCAACGAAGAACTTAGCAGGGTGAAGTACAACTTTAAAACTAATTAACTTTAACAGTTTTTTCATATCCGGTTCAGTGGGATTTCCTATTTTTGCCGTTCAAATTGCAGGGCTTTGAAAAAAAGAATTTCTTTAATTTTTTTACTTTCAGGATGGTTTTTTATTCAGCTGATGGGGCAGAACTTTGTTTCGCCCGGGCAGGTGGTTTTAACAAACCGGTCGGTTAACAATGACTCCGGGTTTCATCAGCTGTTTTCAATGCTGTCGGTTAATAATGAAAAAAATATTAACAGCCTGCAATTAACCGTTTCTTACCGTCAATTTGTTGAAAACAGTAAGCAGGGAGTTAAAGTTTCGTGGAAGGATGTTGCCATAACCGGAGATACCCGTTTCAGAGATTTTGCTTTTGACACCCTTTTAATGCCCGATAAGGTGCTGGTAACGTTTACCTGGCCGTCTAAAAACAGCAATCAATTGTTGAAGCAGCAGTTTGAGGCCTCTTTTCCGGCCACCAATTTGTTGTTTAATCTTCAGGGTTATGAAGGGAAGGGGCTTACGATTAAGGTGGATTTTGCCATGTCCAAAGCAAAATACAACCGCTTTGTTAGGCTGTCAGGATTGGCCAATCATTACTATGGCTTTTATTCGGTATTAACCAACATCTTAAACCATAAAAATGCCGAAGGCCGGATGGTGTTATTAAATTATCTGGAACTGCATCGTACACTGTATTCCATTGATCATCTGAAGCTCATAAAATTACTCGGGCTTAAAACCCGTGACCCTGAAAAATTGCTTCCTTTAATTAAGAGAGCCGCAAGGCTTGAAACGCGCGAAAGAACCTTATCCAAAAAGCAGCTTAACAAATCGAAACCCGGTTTTCGCGAAGGTGAAGTGGCCAACGGGCTGGCTGATTTATCGGTAAAATATCTGACAAACGAAAGCCGCTATCAACCCTATATGGCTGCTTCGTACGAGCTGATGGCAAAATTAACGAATGACCCTGAAACCGTTGCGTTTTACAAGATGCTATGTAATCGCTTTGCTGCCGTGGAAAACGATGGTACCGGTTTGTGTCAACTGGTATTTAACGCCTTTTTAAACCGGGCCGAACAATACAATACATCGGAACAATATTCCTTTGCAATGATTATGCTCGATAATGCGCAATTGTGGTCGCAAGTGGTTAAAAACGTTGTTGAGCAGCCGGTGTTTGGTAACCGGTTAAATAGTGTTTTGGACGGAATGATGACTTCGTACCTTAAGGTGGCTGCTGCGGGTTACCGGACGGGAAATCGTGCCATGGGCTTGCGGTACGAAAAAAAAGCCGATGACCTGTTTAAAAAGATATCTCATAAATATCCCGAAATTGTGCGCAATTCGCAGCCTCGTTTTCAGTCGATGTTGGTTCGGTTGGCAAAGGATGAACTATCTAAAAATCAAACCCAATCCATGCTGGATATGTTTTTCCGCTTTCGCTATTTAAATTTCTCGCCGCAGGAAAAAAACGCCGTTTTTGAGATGAAATCGCAGGCTTATCAAAAACTATGTTTGCAATACATTGGTTCGGCTGAAACTGCACTTAACAACGAAAACATTGATGAAGCATACAAAAGAATGAAAACCGTTAAGGATTATTGCAGCCTGAGGAGTAACTATGTAAAAAATAATAAAACGGTTGATAAAAGGTTGGAAAAAACCGCCTATGGTTTGATTTTGGAATTTATTCAGCGTGGTGAGATATTGCTTGACAGGGGTGAGAGCGACAGGGCAATGCAAAATTTTAGTACGGCTCTGGGGTTGCAAAACGATTTTTTAAGCTACCGTTTAACAAGGTTGGATGAGTTGATGGCGCAAACCGCTGTTCCGGTGATTTTAAGCGAGATAGAAAAGGCCGAGTTGGAGGTGTGGGCCAACAAAATGGAGGAGGCAAAAAAGCATTATAACCGGATAGTTGCTTTTCAAAACAGGTACTTTTTGGAGCAAAACCCTGAAGTAAACAGCAAAGTATCTCAGCTAAGAGAAATGCTTGAAAACAGAGTCTGTGTCGATGCCCGCTATTCGTTGTCCAATTATCTTCAGGTGGCGCAAAACCGAATTAAACAGGAAAAGTGGGAGGAGGCTGCCGTTGCACTTGATAAGGCTGAAAAACTTATCCGGGGAAAGCGTAACTGCCCGCTTGATACAACAATGATATTGGGATTGCGGTATCGTTACCGGTTTGCGTTAGCCTATGCTGTGCGCTACGATAGTGTTACTGATAGATTGTATGCTTATGGGTATGAGAAGGTATGGAAGCAGCTTGCCGCCCTGGATGCCTTTTATGCTATGCACAAACTGGATTTGCTGGGGGTAAAGCCTTCGGGACAATACCGGATTTTGAAAAGTCAGCAAAACCCAAACAACGTTAAAAGGGTTGTTAAGTACTATCTGTCCAAGGGTGATGCCGGGCAGGCTCTTCGTTATCTGATGTTGTTAAAAGAGTTCGGGGTAAGCTCACACCAAACCAAACCGCTTCAAATTGAGTTGGCAAAAAGTATGGCCGGGCAATTGTCCGAAAGCAGGTTCCGGCGTGTTGTGGATACCAATGACGAATGGTTGCAGCCCCTTGTTAAAACCTATACCGGCCTAATTCGATAAAAAACATATCTTTACCATCGTTAAATAATATTGAACATTATGACCAGAAAATTATTACTTATCAGCAATTCAACCATGGCCGGTGAAGCCTATTTGGCATGGCCAAAAAATTATATAGCCGGTTTTTTGCATACACATCACGTAAAAAAGGTAACTTTTGTCCCTTTTGCGGGCGTTAATTTGTCGGATGCCGGTTTAACCGAATCGTATGATGTTTATGCTAAAAAGGTGGCAGAAGTGTTTGCCACGTTTGGTGTTGAAGTCGAGTCGGTTCATCAAACAGATAACCCTGTTGAAATGGTAAACAGGGCAGAGGCTGTAGTAGTGGGAGGGGGCAACACCTTTCATTTGGTAGGAAAAATGCACGAAACCGGAATTATGGAAGCCATTAGGTTAAAAGCCCTGTCGGGAACGCCCTATATGGGATGGAGTGCCGGAGCCAATGTGGCGTGTCCCACCCTGAAAACAACCAACGATATGCCCATATACGAGCCTGCAAGTTTTGACACCTTAAATTTGGTTCCGTTTCAAATTAACCCCCACTATCTCGATGCCAACCCCCAAGGCCATGGCGGCGAAACCCGCCAGCAGCGTATCGAAGAGTTTTTGGCTGTCAATCGTGGTGTGAAGGTGTTGGGGCTGCGCGAGGCAAGCATGTTGTATGTTGACGATAACTCCATGAAACTGATGGGGAAACGTGACCTGCGCCTTTTTGAATTTGGCAAAGAACCGGTTGAATATAAACCTGATACCGATTTGAGTTTCCTGTTGTAAAGTGCGGCATGCTTTTTGGTTTGTTTTTAAGGTTTTTATGGGGATCGATATAATTTTTAACGGTTAAAAGAGTTGGATTACAAATAGAATATAGTAAAGCAATCAACATATGCAGTTATTGTTGGATGTGACAAAATATTACCGGTAGTTTAAATAAAAGATTCTAAATAAGATAAGTGTAAAAATTAAAATTATAAACAAATGAAAAAGTTAATTTTTGTATTGGGAATGTTGTTTTTTTTGGGCGGGGTAATGCCTGCCACGGCACAGCAAAACAGTAAACTGTCGTCACGAGAGCAACAAAAATTAGAAAAACAAAAGAAAAAAGAGGCTAAACAGTCAGAAGACCTGGCCGAGTTAAAGGCGGTAAACAAACTTGTTGAGGACACTGCCTTTGTTTTTGTGGCAAACACGCTTTACGGTCCGCGTGGCAGTTCCTATCATGTTGACCCGAGTATTAACTTTTTGGGAGTTCACCATGGTAAAGCGGTTTATCAGTTTGCCTTTAACGGATTGGTGGGCTGGAATGGTATCGGAGGCGCGACTTTTGAGGGGGACATCACCCGGTATAAATTTAAACCTTCCGAAAATATTAAAAAAGCATCCGACCTTACCATGAACTTTAGAGCTATGGGTGTGGCCGGTTCACCTTATGTTACCATGAGCTTTTTCGGGCACAGAGCAACAGTTAGCATTACCTTTAATACCGGAGAGCGTGTACGTCTTGACGGCGAAATCAGGTCGGTTAAAGATGCGGGAGTATATAAAGGACAGTCGCTGTTTTAAACAAAGGAAAGCGGTGCAGTTTATTCAGCCTCCGCTTTGCGTACCTTATAATCCATGCCCACAAACAGGTCGGCTTTGGGTTTTAACGATTGAACGGTAATGTGCTCTTGCTCCAAAACCCTCATACGGTACTCGTTTTGAGGTTCTTTACCGCGTGATGCCTGTGCTTTTTTGGTTTCGTGGTAGGTGAGTTCAATAAAGACTTTCAGGTCGGCATCTTCGCAGTTAATGGCATACAGCCCGTCCATAATAATCATGTCAATTCCTTTAAAATTGGTGGTGAGGCTGTCAACCTGCTCGGTAACAAGGTCAACACAAGGCATGGTATTGCTGCGGGAGTTTTTAAAATCTCCAACGGTTTGTTTGATGCCCTGCCAGTCGATTTCACCAAGGCCTACAACTTTTTCAATGCCGTTGTCCTGTCGCCACTGTGTACGCTTGAGGGGTAAAATCTTATAGAAATTATCAATATGAACCGGCTTGGCAAAGATACCATGCTTGCGCAGGTTTTTTGCTACAACGTGGGTAAGCTCCGATTTGCCCGATCCCGATTCGCCCGAAATGGCAACAATGTATTTGTCTTTTTTGTTTTTTAAAATTTCTTTAACGATGGCATCGGCAGCAGTGCGATGCTTTTCTGTTATTAATAATACGTCTTCCAGCATTTGATTTATGGTTTTATTAATGTTTTCTTTTTGTTGATAACAATTTCAGCTTGTCGATCAGCAGTTGCTTCCACTTTGTTTTTGCTTACTTCGATATGCCATTGTGTGTTTTTAAAATGCAGGCCGGTAGAAAGGCTTTTCCATCGTTCCGGCATTTGAGGGTTGATGGCAAGCAGGTTACCTCTCATGTCGATGCCTGCAAAGTTGGTAAGGGCAATCATAAGCGTGCCGGCCATTACCCCGGCGTGAATGCCTTCGCCGGTGGTGCCTCCCTGAATATCGTTGTAATCGCTCTCCAGTGCATCATAGTAAAGGTTCCAGCTTAATGTTTCATCGCCGGCCATATTTGCAAGCTGGGCATGAACCACTCTGCTGAGTGTGGAGCCGTGCGAGGTGCGGGCAAGGTAATAGTGCAGGTTTTTTTTGAGATAATCCGATGGCAGCTGATAGCCCATCTCCGAAAGCAATGAATCCACCTCCTCTTTTTTAAGGTTGTAAAAAACCATCAGGGTGTCAGCCTGCTTGGCCACTTTGTAATCGTCGGCTGATTTGCCTTCCGCTTTTAGCAGTCTGTCCATCCTGTAAACATTTCCATATTTTTTGCGGTAGTAGTCCCAGTCCAGTTCTTTCAGGTCGAAATAGCCATCGTATTGGGCAATAATACCTTCGTTGTTGATTACCAGTCTCAGGTTTTTTCTGATAACCTCCCAATGCTTAATTTCAGTTTCGTCAAGGCCTGTTTGCGCATACAGCTTTTCCTTTGCCTCATTGCTCATCGTGGTAATAAGTTCGGCAGCTTTATTAAACAACCAGGCAGCCATGATGTTTGTGTAGGCATTGTCTTTTAAGCCTCCTTTTTCAGCATCAGGGTACTTTTCATGAAACTCATCAGGACCCATCACCCCTTCAATAGAGTAGCGTCCTGTTTTTTCATCGGGTTTGGCCATGTCGGCCCAAAACCTTGCAATTTCAAAAAACATTTCAGCCCCGTAGCTGTTTAAAAACGTTTCGTCGTTGGTTACATGAAAATATTGATAAATATTGTACGCCACTGCCAGCGATACATGGCGTTGCAGCGAGCTGTAGTCGTCGCCCCACTCACCCGAAACGGGATTTAAATGTAATATTTGTGTTTCTTCGCGTCCGTCGCTGCCGCTTTGCCAGGGATACATGGCTCCTTTGTGTCCGTGTGCTTTGGCATATTGGCGTGCTTTGTCAAGGCGGCGGTAGCGGTACATCAGCATCGATTTGGAGACTTGGGGAAAGTGAATGTTGTAAAAGGGAAGCACAAACAATTCGTCCCAAAAAATATGGCCACGGTAGGCTTCGCCATGCAGGCCGCGGGCGGTAATGGAAGCATCGAGTTTGGTGTTGTGCGGAGAGGCCGAAACCAGCAGGTGATAGATATGCATGCGAAGCAGCCGCTGCGAAGCCCTGTCGCCGGTTAATTGTATGTCAGCTTCGTCCCAAAGATGCCCCCACGCTGCCGAGCTTTTATGAAAAAGTGTGTCGAAGTCTCCGGTTCCCGTCAACTGATCCATCACAAAATTACGACGATTGGTTTTGGTTTCCAGCGAAGTGGCTATTGCAACAGTTTTTTCCAGTGTAATGGTTTGATTTTGTGTTGCATCCACATCCATATAGGTGTAAACAATGCCCTCGTCGGTGGTAACTCCGAAATGATCGTAATATTTGTCGCCCGTTTTTAACGACAGCTTTGCAGCGAGGGCAATTTCCGTGTTGGATTGGTTTGTCTTTACTGTAAGCCACGAAATGGCTCCTTCACCTCCTTGCTCCATGGGGGTAAGATGTTTGGAGTTTAACGATTTATAGCGCTCAACCCCTTGATTGCTAATGGTTCCGTCGAGGGTTGAAAAAATGCTGACGGGTGCCGAATAATTGAGTGGCGTAATCTTGTAGCGCAGGGCGGCGAGGTGCATGTTGTCCATGGATGCAAAACGGCACGATTCGATATGGGTGCGGCGGCCTTCATCATCTTCTGTTATTAAAATGCGATGCAGCAGGCCTGTTTTAAAATCCAGGGTACGGTTCATTTCGATGATTTTGTCCTTGTTGGGGTCGAACCATTCGCCATCTTCTATTTTAAAGCTTACCGGCAGCCAGTTGGGAGCGTTAACAAAATCTTCATTTTCAACATCATGGCCGGCAATGGGGGTTTTTAGCCGGTTGTATAATCCTGCAATGTAGGTTCCCGGATAATTTACGCTGTTGGCATGGGTCTCTTCCATGGCACCCCGTGTTCCGAAAAAGCCGTTTCCCACGGTGAGTAGAGCCTCTCTTGATCGTTCTTTATCAGTATTGTAATCGTGATAGATAAGCATGTTGCTGTTTTGTTCCATCTCCACGTTAAACCAGTGGTCAATGTCACTGATGGTGATTTCTGCGAGGTCTTCTACTACTTTATCGGCACCGTTGGCCCACAGTCCGGCTTTGTTGTCTTCGCGTGCCACACCGATTACCAGGCCAAAGTTGCCGTTTTTTCCGGCTGCTACGCCTGAAACGGCATCTTCAACCACCACCGAATAGTGGTAGTCGCAATTAAGATTTTGAGCTGCGGTGAGAAAGATGTCGGGAGCTGGTTTTCCGTTTAATTTCATGGTTGCCGATACAACTCCATCTACCCTTGTTTCAACAAGATGCGACAGGCCGGCAGCCTTTAAAACAGCTTCGCAATTTTTGCTTGAAGAGGCAACGCCAACCCGGATACCCTCTTTGTGCAACTGCTCCATCATGGCAACGGTTGAAGGATAAACTTCTACGCCTTCGCTTTTTAGCACTGCGTTAAAAGCATCGTTTTTTTTGTTTCCCAGTCCGCAAATGGTTTCTTTGTCCGGTGTATCTTCGGGCGTGCCATAGGACAGTACAATGTTCCTTGATTCCAAAAAGGATTTTACTCCGTCGTAGCGCGGCTTGCCATCAACATAAGCAAGGTAATCTTCCTGTGTGAAGGCTTTAAATGGTTCGCCTCGCTTTTCTGACCTTTCGCGAAGGTAATCGTCAAACATTTTTTTCCACGCGTGGCTGTGTACGGTGGCGGTTTTGGTGATGACACCGTCCAAATCAAAAATTACAGCTTGTACTTTATGTTTTTTCATGTTTTTTAGTTGTCTGTTTTTCAACCTGAAGGTTTGGGTGGGTAAAAAATAATCATTAATAATTTACTATTTAAACAATGTGCAAATTTGCTTAAAAAAAGGGTTGTATTTTATGTTTTATAGCGGGTGTGCTAAAAAAAATTGAAATAAATTATCCTGTTTTTTTAAGGTTGTTATTGCAAACGGTTGCGGCTTACAAATAACTTTTGCTAATCAGCATTAAATCTGCCAGCACTATTGCTGTAACCGCTTCCACCACCACCGGAACCCGGAGGGCAATGCATGCATCGTGACGGCCTTTTATTTTAAGTTCTGTTGTTTGATTTTTTGCAAAGTCAAAGGTTTTTTGTGCACTTGATATGCTTGAAGTGGGCTTGACGGCCACCCTGAATATAAGCTCGTTTCCGTTGGAGATGCCCCCGTTGATGCCTCCGGCGTGGTTGGTGGCTGTTTTTCCGGTGTGGTCGATAAAACGGTCGTTGTGTTCACTTCCTTTCATGGATGCAGCGCTGAATCCCGAACCGAATTCGATGCCTTTGATTGCAGGGATTGCAAAAACAGCATGGCTGATGAGTGATTCGATGGAATCGAAAAAGGGGTCGCCAAGTCCCACCGGCAATCCGTTAACTCTGCATTCAACAATACCGCCAACCGAGTCGTGGTTTTTCAGGGCATTGTCGATGGCATTGTCAATATCGATGCTGCCTCCCACTTGTGTTAGTTTAGCTTCGACAGATATTTTTTGAAGTATTTTTTTTGCAACAACGCCGGCAGTTGTCAGGCCAATTGTGAGTCTTCCCGAAAAGTGGCCGCCGCCACGAGGGTCGTTAAAGCCTCTGAATTTTTTGTGCGCTACAAAATCAGCATGGCCGGGACGCGGTATTTTATTAAAATTGTAGTCCTCCGAACGTGTGTTGTTGTTTTTAAACAAAATGGTAATGGGACTTCCGGTGGTAAATCCGTTAAAAACCCCACTGATTATTTCGGGTTTGTCTGCTTCTATTCTCGGAGTGGTTCCCTTTGCGCCGCTTTTGCGTCGTTGTAAATCAGGTGTGAAATCGTTGGTATTTAGGAGAACCCCTGAAGGGCAACCGTCGATGGTAACGCCAACATACAATCCGTGCGATTCGCCAAAAATTGAAACTCTGAAAAGACGGCCAAAGGAATTCATGGATATGGTTTTAATTTTCACCAAAAATACATAAATTATTACAACCCCCAAGTTCGTCCTGATTTGCCCGCCCGTTCCGCAGGCGGGCAATCCTGATGAGTTAATATACACATAATGATGTTGTTACATGGCTTTCGGATTACAAATCCGAAAGAGCATGTGAGGGGCATGTGGGATTCGCGCGGGAACGGCGGGAACGGCTGGAACGGTGGGCATGCAGAAATGATGTCCAAATTGTATCAT
>WGDP01000020.1 GCA_015493215.1 Bacteroidales bacterium
CCTATTTGTACTAAGAATTCCAGTGTTACTACTGTCTATCTTAAAAATGCCGCTGATTCAACAATAGCTTACACTACTACAGCAGATACTGCCGGTAATTATGTTTTCAGTAGTGTTGCCGTTGGAAATTATTTTCTGGATGCTTCTTCAACCATTGATACAAAATATGGGTATGATAATACTGACGCTTTCCTGATTTATGGTACGGGTTCTTCAATGACCGGTATTATATGGAAAGCGGCAAATGTTAACGAAGACAACTTTGTGGATAACTCTGATGCATTTATTGTGTATGGTAGTGTTGCCGGAGGTAATAATCGTGGTCCTTCATGGTCTGCTCCTGAGTGGGTTTTCGAGAATCCAACAGTTACGGTTTCCGGTAGTAATGTAACACAAGATTTTGTGGGTCTTAGTTCGGGTGATTCAAATGGTGATTTTGTGCCTGTACCTTAAAATGTAATTATAAATTTAAAAAATGAATATTATTATGAAAAGATTAATTATATTTTTAAGTATGGCATTGTTCCTTAGCTTAGGAGCCGGTGCCCAGACACTTTCAACCGATACATTTAATAGTGCAAATGGTAATATGCCCGTTGTTGGTGCTAACTTTAATGTGCCTGTTAATGTTACTTCTATAGGCGATGTTTTAACATTAACCGTTTATTTGCAGTATGACCCGGCTGTTTTAAATTATACAGGTTCTGCGAATGCTGCTTACACTACTAATGTAACAAATCCTTCAAGTGGTATTATTAAAGTGGAAGTCAGTGATTTCCCTAATACTACTACCATTGCTGATGGAAAACTAATAGATATTCAGTTTGATTTTGTTGGCGGTACTACTTCCCTGACGTTTGGTACTTTTGATAGTCCTGCAGGAGGAAACAAATCTAACATTTTGCATACTGATTATACCACATCCTATTTTTATGATGCCGATGTTACCAACGGTGCTGTTGAAGGTGGCTATACCGATAATACCATAAGCGGTGGCGACTGGAGTACGGCAACTAATTGGTCACTCGGAGTTGTTCCAAACACTTGGCATAATGTTACAGTTAATGCTGGTACAGAAACTACCCTAAGCAGTGATGCTGTTGCGCATAACTTAACCATTGCTCCCGGTGGACAGTTGACCCTTGGAGGCCATACTTTAACTTTGGGCGGTGATATGACAATGCAGTCTGATGCAACCGGTGACGGATCTTTTATAGGAGAGGGAACTGATGTTACTGTTGGTGGTACTACTACTGTTGAAAGGTATGTTACCAACGGACAGTGGCATGGCTTCTCCTCACCCGTTAGTGGAGCTACTTTTGTAAGTACATTTCACTATAACGGTACCAATGTTTGGGTAAAAGAGTATGATGAAGCAACCAACACTTTTTCATATATCGTAGATACCAATCGTGTTATGGATCCATTGGTTGGTTATTATACATGGCTTCAGACTTCGGGTTCACCCCAGACCTTTAATTATGAAGGTTCTTTAAGAAGTGGTACGGTTGGTAGTTCCAATAATTTGACTAATACCGGTTGGGGTGCAGATGCAGGTTTTAATTTTGTAGGAAATCCTTTTACTTCTGCATTGGACTGGGATGCTGCATCAGGTTGGACGAAAACTAACTTGGATAATGCTATTTATGTTTATAATGGAACATCTTATGCAAGTTATGTTAGTGGTGTTAGTACTAATGGTGGGTCTCAGTATATTGCTATGGGACAGGGATTCTTTGTTCATGTAGCTTCTGCTGGAACCGGAACATTACAAGTCGATAAACAGGCTGCTGTACATAATACAGTTGCTTTTATGAAATCAGATAACGCTGAATCACAGATAGTAAGAATTAATCTTTTGGATGGATCTGCTACTGATGAAACAGTGATTAGGTTTTCTGATGATGCCACTGATGAATTTGATGGCTCATTGGATGCTTATAAGATGTTCAGCTATAATACTGATTATCCTCAAATTTATACCGGAAGTGACGAAATGTTCTCAATCAATTCATTACCCTTTGATGCTAGCAAATCTGTTCCATTGGATGTAAGAGGTAAAGAAGGTGATGAAATGACTATTTCCAGTGTTGAAAGTGATGATATTGCATTTTTGAACTTAAAGGATAATTTGACCGGAGTAACTACAGATTTAAAGGCAAATGATTATACATTTACCTATAGCAGTGGAGTTGCAAACAGGTTTGAACTTTATTTTGGTTTTTTAGGTGTTAATAATACCTCGGAAACTAATTATGCAAAAATATATGCTGTTGACAACACTATTCAGGTAAAGCTGCAGGGTGCTGTTGAACATGCAGATGTTTCAGTTTACAATTTACTTGGACAAATGATTAAATCGCGTACTGTAAGTAGTACTGTTTCCAGTATTACAATTAATATGAGCGGTTATTATCTTGTTAAAGTAAATGATGGTGCACATATTACCACTCAAAAGGTATTTATTAAATAATTTGACAATTTCAAAAACAGAAAATTATGAAGAAAAATTTATTAGCAATTATTTTGACAAGTTTCTTTTTTGTGTTGTCATTCGTGGTAACTGCACAAACTAATCCACCGGATCCGGGTGGAGATCCCGAAACTGGAGGTGGTGGTACCCCGCCACCTATGGGTGGTGGAGCCCCCATTGGAGGAGGAACTTTGATACTGATTGGACTTGGTGCCGCATATGGCGGTAAAAAGGTCTATAAGATCGTTAAAGAGAATCATGAAGAATTGGAGAGCTAATTCTTTTGATATACTTATTCTTAAAAAAACCCGAATTATTAATTAATTCGGGTTTTTTTCTTAAAACTGAAGGCTTCTTTGCTCTATTCTTCTGTATATTGTACTTTTGAAAATCTATTTTAAACAACCATAAAAGAAATAAAATGCATCTTAAAAAATCCACTTTGAATTTTTTGATATCAGCTCTCTTTATGCTGATTTATAGTAGTATTCTCTCTAAAAATTTATTTTCTGTTGCGGGGCGTTCCAATCCTTCGGTCGTTATACATGATACACTGGTTGGGCCCGGGGAACTGCTTTTGCAAATGGATGCATTTAATTTTACAGGTGATAATGGCCAGGTATCTGCTATTTCGTTAAAAATTGATGTAGATACTAATTTAATAAGCTTTATTGGTATTCAAAATACTACTCTTCCCGGGAGTTGGCTGGCCAACTATAATTACCAACAGAATGAGATTACCATTATTTACACTGCTTATTCAGGAAATGGGTATGATATTGATGGTAAACTTCTTGACCTGCATTTGTATTACAATGCAGGTTTTGATGCTTCCTTGCATTTTAAAGACGGTTGTGAAATATCAAATGTTTATTTACAGACAATTGATAGTATTGATTATGTTGATGGTTTAATAACACAGGTTGCCCCTCTCGGTGTTGTTAGTCAGGATTCACTTGCAGTTGATTATGGAACAGTTTTTTCGATGCCAGTGTTGGCAGGAGGCACGGGTTTTGATAGTGTAAATGGCATTCGATTGAGAGTTGGTTATGATGCTTATCAGTTGCAATTTGAGGGGGTTACAGATGCTTTGCTTTCGGGTATTGCTTTCTCAGATACCCTGAACGTTATTACTTGTGACTGGGATGATACAATTTCTTTTTATGATTTAACGAGTACTGATACATTATTCTATCTTAACTACCTTTTTGTTGGTGACACGGTGACAGCTACAAGCTTTTTGCCGGGTTCTAAAGTCTTCAATAATGGTATGATTGTTCCTTCAACTTATGAGAGCGGAGAAGTTACAGCAAGATATTGGCTGGAATTATTGAGTAGCCCCGATACCGCCGGAGCAACATCAGGTGGCGGTTTTTACCTGAGTGGGGATACAGCTACGGTAACTGCCTATCCGGCTGAGGGCTTTGAATTTGGTGACTGGTTGCATAATGACAGTATTGTTTCGTATGATTCGATATATAATTTTGTTACTGCATCAGTACAGGACACTTTAACCGCTGAGTTTAAAGCGAGAACATACAATGTGTTGCTGTTTGCGGTTCCTGATAATGGTGGTACTGTTTCCGGAGCCGGAGATTATCAATATGGTGATTCTGTTACGGTAATTGCTGCCCCTAATTCAGGGTACGACTTTGTAGCATGGACTTTTGGTGATGACACCCTATCGGTTGACACCTCTTATACATTTATTATGCCGCACAATAATATGGGCTTGACTGCCAATTTTCAAATTCAAACATTTGATATTAATGCAGTTAGTAATAACCCTGATTATGGTTCGGTTACCGGAGGCGGGCAGTTTAATTATGGTGATACCTGTAATTTGGTGGCAACTTCTAATTTGTATTATTATTTTGTTGTTTGGACAGAAAACGGACAGCCCGTATCTTATGATTCTGCTTATTCGTTTGAGGTTAATCAGAATAGGGAGTTAGTAGCCAACTTTCAATACGATGAAGCTTGTTCGGCTCCGGTAGGGCTTTATGTTGATAGTCTGTCTGATTCAACCGCAATGTTGCATTGGCTCTCTTCGGGTGAGGAAAATGAATGGGATTTGTTGTGGGGCGTAATGGGTTTTGATACGGCTACTTCTGGTGAACTGATTCAGGGGCTGGATGAAACTCAATATTTTCTTGAGAACCTCTCGGCAGGTTCTACCTATGATTTTTATGTGAGAGCTGTTTGTACTGATGAAATTCATAGTATTTGGGCAGGTCCCTATACCTTTACTACATGGTATGTTGGAATTAAAGAAAAAGATTTTTCCAACGGCTTTTTGGTGTACCCTAATCCGGCAGTTGATGAGTTAACCCTTTTATTTGATACGGATGTCGCATCTGCGCATGCTGTATTTGCTATTTATAACAGTACAGGTCAGGTTGTGTTAAGCTCAACATTAAACAAGAGTAAAACCATTAGTTTACGTGGTTTACCAATGGGAGTTTATTACATCAGGGTTTCCAGTAACGGCAAACTCTATTCTGATGTATTTATCAGGAAATAAAGAGGTTACTGTACAATTAGTTTTGAAACGGTTTGTCCTTTCTCACCCTTTACAACAATCAGATATATGCCTTTTGTCAGGTTGTTGGCATCTAGAATAAATGAATGTATTCCCTGATTTTGTTTTCCAGAGAAAATATTTTCTAACTGTTTTCCCTGTAAATTGAGCAACTCTATCGATACCTGTTGTTTATGCGCCATTGATACGTTAATGGTTGCTTGATTTACTGCCGGGTTAGGGAAAACCGTTACCTTTAATGTTTCAAATTTATTACTGTTTTCATTCACGCTAAGATAGTCTGGGGTATTTAGTTTTTTATTGGTATAAATTTTAAATTCTCCTGCTTGTAGTGTAATGGGGGAGGAGACGTTAGTAACATCTATCTCGCTTCCTGTAAAGTAGTCATACCATTTCCCCGTTGAATAAAAATCAGGGTTGATGCTACCCTCTTTCACATCAAAGTTGCCAATAATAACCATGGAGAGTGATGGGCTTGTAAGCCGGATTCGTTTTTGAGGTGTTGAAACGCTCATGTCGTAGTTGCTTGTTTCAAACAGACTTAAGGTGTCCTTTAAGTCAATAAGTGCTTTCCATGTGAAGTAAAGGCGTTTGCGGTTGGGGTCATCCATATAGTCCCATCTCGAAGGTTTTGGGTCGGTGCGGCAACTTCCGTCCATGCATGGCCAATTGATGGAATAATCAAACCCTCTTTCGCCAAACTGCCATATCATTTTAGGCCCCGGAATGGTAAAAAAGAAAGCACCCGCCAGTTCCATTCGTTTTAAAGCTGTAGGAAGCTGTTTGATCTGATAGCTGCCATTACCATTACCGTAAGTAATGTTTTTAAACATCAGCCTTTCCTCGTCGTGACTTTCCATATAGCCCATAACATTGGGCTGGCTCCAACCTCGTTTTTTGTACGAAATCCATGAGAAGTCGGATTTGTTGTTGTCGAAGTAGCCCATGGTTGCTTCGTTATAATTGTAGTTGGAGTTTCCCCATAGCATCATTCCGTAATTTGATAGTATCTTTTCTTCGGAGTTGGCTGTAAAATGTTCTAATATTACCATCGCATTGGGTTTGTCTTCCCAAATTTTTGAAGCCATTCTTTCCAATATGTTTATTCTTGATTGGTCATATCCACTTCCGTCTCCCGGTGTGTTGGTAAAGCCTTTGGTAAAATCGAACCGGAAACCGTCAATATGATATTCTCTCATCCAGTATCTGTTAACCGTATCAACGAAAGCCTGGGTTTGCGGGCTTTCATGATTAAAATCATTTCCCCATGAATAATCGGGGTTGGGAGAAGTGGTGTTAAACCATGGGTTGTTAGCCGCCGGGCGGTTGTTTTCGGCATCCCAGTATTCCATAGCCATCGGGTTGGTGTTGTATGCATGGTTGAGCACCATATCCATTATTACAGCAATGTTTCGGCTGTGGCATTCATCAACAAAAGCCTTAAACGTATTTTTTGGCCCATAATATTTATCAGGTGCGAAGTAGTAATTGGGATTGTACCCCCAGCTTAAATTACCTTCAAACTCGCTGACAGGCATCAGCTCAATGGCATTGATACCAAGGCGTTGCAGGTAATCTAAGGTGTCTTTTAAAGTGGAAAAGTCATGTTTTTCAATAAAATCTCTGACAAGGAGTTCGTAAACATTAAGGTGTTGTGTGGCAGGAGGGATAAAGCCGGTGTTTTGCCAGGGATAAGGATCCTGATCTGTTTGTAGTACGGTAGCAATACCTGAGGTTTTGCCTGTGGGATACTGGATTAGGTTTGGATAGGTTTCGTTTGAAATATATTGGTCGTTCCAGGGGTCACTCACCTTGTCGGCATAGGGGTCGCCTATACGTATTTGGCCATCAATGAAATACTGGAAAATATATTCTTTTTTGGGGATAAGATTTGAAATTTGTATCCAAAAGTGTTTTCCGTCGGGCGTTTGGTTCATATACCCTTCGTCATTAACCTGCCAATCGTTAAAATCGCCAATGGCAAATACATAGTTTTTATCGGGAGCATATAAGCTTAAAATAACGGTGCTTGCATTAATATAGTTGATGCCGTCAACAACGCCATCGGGACGTTCGGCAACGGTAACAGGCCTGCGTACATAATAATAGAATGAATCAGCCACAGATGCTGTGCTGTTTACAGCTTCTGCTTTTACCCAATGAGTTCCGCCACCGGTGGCCGTGAGTGTATAACTAAAACTATTTGAGGTGGTTGAATATACTTTAACATTGTCAACAAACAATAAAGTACTGTCGGCATCGCTTGAATTACCGGCAATGTTTATAATATCGTTTTCTTCAACAATTAATGGAAATTGTGCCGGTAAGGTAAATTGAACGTTTAGTCCGCTTGTGGATACATCGTAAAAAATATCACCACCTGTTTCGGTTTTGCCTTCCAGCCATTGTCCGTTTACCTGAGATTCGCTTCGGAAAACGAAGGCCATTTTTTCAATGGTTTCGTTGGCCGGAACTCCATAATAATCGCGAATTGACGGTGAAATGGTCAGTTGCCAAAGGTCGTTGCCTATTTTAACCATTTTACAGTCGGGGATGTTAACACCCCAATCTGCTTTAACATATTTCCAGTCGGAACCGGATGTGCTTTGATTGGTTATAACACCTGTATGTGCGTAAACGGTACCGCTGTATCCGGCGAGGCCTCCACTACCCTGTGTTGCATCAAAGGTAATTACAACCTGTCCGTTTGCTGTTGGAAAGGGCGGGTCAGCGGTTATTACCTGCGCTTGGGTAAATAAAACTGTAACTAAAGCTATCGCAATAAGAAGTAATTTTTTCATGGTGTGTTTTTTTACAAAAGTAATTGAATTTGTTTCGATGCTACAATTACTGTGGTACGCAGTGGAAAACAATACGCTGTTGAGGTTTGCTAAATACTCAAGCAATTGATGCAAACGATTGAAATAAAACTGGCTGGGCTTATTTTTCTTAAAATAAATAACCCTGTTAAGTAAAAAAACTTATAAATCAAAAGAAACCACCTTGTCGTAGGTCTTAAACTTATTAGAATTGTAGGGAAGGGGAGGTAAAGTGCGTTCTTTTACCTGACCCACAGGTTTAATGGCTATTGTTGTTCCTTTTGAAGTTGTTTCGGTTCGTACCCATATATCGGCGCTTCCTTTCCAATTTGTTTTTTCGATGGAAAGCTTAATATCGGGATTTTTGTCAACAGGAACTTCGGCAACATACCATATCCATTTATCCTTAATGGATTGGGTTTTGATTTTAAGTTTTTTGCCACTTAAAAACATTTCAACTTTTGGAAAATCTATATCAGACTGGTCTTTTGCTGCTTTTAATAGAATAGCCACTTGCTCTAATCCTTTTTTGGATGTTGACTTTAGCGTAATAGAGGTTTTATTTTTTTTGTGGACGATTGTTGATACAAATTCAGGTTGTTTTACTTGTTTGGGAAGGTGTTTGTAAATTTGTGAAAAAGGTATGGCTTTGCCATTTGCGCTTACACCTTGAATTAGTTCAGGGTTCAGCACCTTTATAACTTTAGCATCATCGAGCAGGGTGTAAACTACTTGGTCATTAACTATTTTTCTTTCGAAGGGTACTCCGGCAATTAATGGAATGCCATCTTTACAACCAAGAGGATGTATCTCGAAAATAGCAGTTTCAAAGCCTGATAAATTAATGTTTAGCCTTGAGCCGGCTCCGAATATTTGAGGAAAAATATATCGTTTGGGATAAATTTGTTCAACAACCAAATCGGTTGCATTTTCATCAATGCCGTATTCCGGATCGAGTATAATGGTGATAATATCATTTTCAACTTTTGGGTTTCTTGCTGCAATAATTCCCTTTTCACCTAAAAAGTGCAGGTATGCATAGGGGTTTCCCACTGCGGGATTTCCACCGACCATAAAAGTTGAACTTAATATTTTATATCGATCTTTAGCCCATTTTATTGACTGTGACAGAGCGTTCCATTCGCCACCGGTAAGGATGTCGGGAGAGATGTAAAGTTCCCACATTGAAATACCACGGCCAAAGTAAAGTACGGCATTGTTGGTAAATGTCTCCAATGTTTCGCCCTCTTTGGTAATGTTTTCCAGTCTTCCTTTAATAATACCATGAATCATCAAATTGGAAATTGGGAACCACGATTTACGAATGTGTTCGTCATCCCAAAGGGCATAATCACGGTAGGTCATGGCATTGTCGCGGCGTGTGATGGAGGGTACATCGGCAAAAGCGTAATCGGCTGCATCCATCCATATTTGATTGGCATACTGAACCCACCAGGGGCTGAGCCAGGTTCCGCTTGTGATGTTAAGGTAAACATTGGGGTTGATGTCGCGCACGGCATTGCATTTCTCAATAACCGATTCCATAATGGCTCTTCGTGAATGAATGCCCACGGGGTGGCCATGGTCGGGTTCGGAACATGAAAACTGAATACCATCCCATTTGAAATAACCAACGTGGTCGTTTTTAACAAAATCAGTGGTGCGCTTTTTAAAAAGGGCCGAATAGTTTTTTCCTGCAAGACACAATGAGGCTGAGTTTTCCGAATTTGGGTTGCCGGTAACTTCATATCCATGATTATGCATCCAGTTAATTCGTTTTAATCTAAATGAATAACCTCCTGCAGGTCCAAACCACAACCCTAAATCAGTGCCTGATTTTTTGAGTGTGTCAGCAATGGGGCGCAAGCCATTCGGAAATTGTTTGTCTCTTAATTTCCAGTCGCTTTGGTAAATATCCCAACCGTCATCCAATACAAAAGCGTTGATGTGAATGTCGTTCTTTTCAATAAAATTTTGTTTTACAAGATTCCATATCCGCATCACATTTTTCTGGTTCATTACGGCATCTTTGGGTATGTTTGGGTAATCTGCCGAGCGTAAATCGTACCAGCTGTTATACATTATGTAAGGGTCGGCAGGCGCTACGCGAATGGTTTTTACATATTGGTAAAACCATTTTTTTACGTACGGTTCAGGTGTAATACCCAATACCGACCAGTTGCTTTCAACCGGTTTGTTCTTTATTTGTTCTCCCAAATACTGATAAAAATCAAGTTTGTCGGAGTAGATAAAATTGTTGGAAGTGGGATATTCGATGCCTCCGAATGCTCCTGCCTGTGTACTTTTTATGGCTACGGGCTGCCCAAAATCACCGGGGTTAATTATGCTGTAATTGCCTGCGGTGGTTTTTTCTTGTTGATTTATTTTACCGGCTCCTTCAAAGTCTTCGATGCTGATGGTGAAAGAGGCATTTTGGTTTTTCGATTGCTCAAAAAACAGGTAGTGTCCTTTTCGTGTGTGAATCTTGTCTAGGTAATGTCCGGTAAGCGATTCGTCGGTCAGGGTTATTTTTCGTCGTGCGTAAAATTCGTTGGGCTTTAATAGGTAGGTGATTCGTAAGGTGAAGGGGTTGTTGATGCCTGAAAACCAAAAGTCAACCGATTTTTCTTTATTTACGCTTTCTCCCAGGGTGTAGCGCTGGAATTGGAAATCTTTTTTTGTAAAGTTTACCGGATTATCGGCGTTGTATTTTTTTCCGGGAGCACGCCATGCAGTGTAAACAACATTTAATTCAAAATCGGCATCCGTTATTAGTATCGACGGAACACGATTGCTGTACATGGTACTCCATCTTTTTAACGACTGCAAGGTGTCGTCGAAAAGCCGGTTGTTTTTTATTACCACTGTTTGCCTTACCATGTCGTTTTGTAACGACACTTCAATGGTATTATCCGATTTCTTTTCGCTGACTTTAACTAACTGTGCCTTGCCAATGGTGCTGATAAACAATACTGATAAAAGGAGGATGATTTTTTTCATGTGTTTTTGTTTTATTATTTATCTATTTTCAGATTCATTTTTCTTATTTTATTTGTCAGTTCCAACATTCGGGCTATCAATTCATCAAATGTTTTTTTTGATTTATCGTATATAAAACTTTCTCGTAAGCTTTCGTAATCGTTTCTCCAATTATTTAGTAATTTTTCAGGCGGACAAATTTGTATTGTTGCAGGATAATGTGTTTGGTAATCAACACCTTGAATATTATTGTATTTCTGACGGTGGTTGATAATATTTTTGTACAATTTTGCATTTTGAAATGCCGATTCTGCATACGGGCTGTTCATCATTTTTTCTAAATCGTACAAATGCCTCGACATTCTTTCTGTGCGTGGATTTTCTTTTTGATATTCTTCGTGTAGTAAAAATATTTTTTCTAAAAAAGTACGTTCTGGCGATATAGATTTAAACTTAAATTTTATTTCCTTATCAATCTTCGGGTATTGAGAGTGAATCAGAGTTGTAATTTCTTTTTCTACATTTGGTTCGTCAGACGACATTGAGCTAAATTCAATTTTAACAACGGGCAGGACATAATCAACCACCGTAGCAAGAATGCTTTTGTATCTTACTTCAATAGTTGTAACCATTGCACTGCTATTTTGGGTAATCAGTTCTATTTGATAACCGTTTATTCCGCTTGATATTAGTATGTTATTTATTTCCTCTATCAGTATTTCCTTTATGTAATGAAACGATTTTCGGCGAATTGCCGTTCGTTGTTGCCTGGTATTTTCCGGTAAACCGAAGAATGATCGACTTATTGCCAAGTCAATATCTTCGCTGAAACGATTAATCAGTCCCCATGCCTTGCTCAAAGAAGTTCCCCCTTTGAATTGTAAAAAATCGGCCCATGACGTTTTTGACAATGTCTTCAAAATGACGCTCACCCACCAATCTTTTTCAACAGCCTGCTCTATAACATTTTTTGCGGCAGCCGTTTGTTGTAGCATAACAAGTTTCTCGTCTTCATTATAGTGTAACCAAATGCTCATTTTGCTACCGTTTTAACGATAGGTAAAAGTAATTCCTTAACCCATACAGGAGACAGATATAAATCGTGCATCATTGTTGACCTTTCGTTTGTGTCGCTTTCTGAAATAAGACTAACAATTTTTTTTCTGATTTCGTCAGTAACACGACTTTGTCCAAGTTCTTTTAAAGCAATGATTATTAACGGAAAAAGTTTGCCTTTGAATTGAAAATTCTTTTGAACGGCATTTTTAAAAATAATGTTCCTTTCGCCAACTTTTACTTTTCGTTTTGCACCATTGGTAATATAGACAGCGTTCATCGGGACTTGTGTTGAAAATCCTAAAATATTCAATGCCGTATCGCCTGTTGGCATAATTTGGGCTTTATCGCGTTCGGCAATTTTTTGAGCAATTTGGTTTAATGTTGGATACAAAATGCCAAACTGTGTTTTTTTAGGATTCATATAAATACCTGTAGCAACACGAACAATTGTGCCTTCTTTCTGCAGGCGTGACAGTGTTCGTGTAACAAGATTATCATTGTTTATATCCTCAAAATCACTGATTGTAAACAATTCACCAGCCTTGATATGCTTAATCCGTTCTCTTATCGTTTGCGAAATATTGTTTGCCATATTTAATATTTCAATAGGTTGTCCGAAATATTTGGTAAATATCGGACAAAGATATGGTTTTTTGTTGTTTGAAATTATAACGACAAAATAAATTCTTGTAACTCGTTTTTATCTTTTTCGATGGCATCCAAAAGTTTAACCTGTGTTTTGGTTCGTACCAAATTGTGTTCCGCATATTTTACTTTGTAATACGGATTTCCCAGAAGGTAGTCGGTAAGAAACCGTAGTGTTTGTTCGTAAATAATAGCTCGTGCACCAAGCAGCAGATTGTTTTTTTCAATGGTGTTGATGCTGTTGTTTAGCCCTTCTATGTATCCCTTGGTGAGGGCTTTAAAGTGGTTGTGTCTGAAATTAACTTTCGATTCATCTTTTTCATCCTCAGCAGCAGGGCTTGTAAAGGTTCGTACCATATCGCCATAATCGAACAACACCGATGAAGGCATTACCGTATCAAGATCAATTACCAAAACTTTGTCAGAATAAAACAGCATGTTGTCAAGTTTGGTGTCGTTGTGGGTAATTCTTGAAGGGAGTGATGGTGCAACAGCATCATATTCGTTAACAATGTTTTGCAGGTTCATCGAAAAAGTAATTTCATCTTTTGCTTTGTTCAGCAGGTTTTCAGGTGCTTTTTCAACGGCATCCTTAAAAGCCCGGAATCTGTTGGCGGGATTGTGGTAGTTGATGATGGTGTATTCAAACTCGTTTGAGGGCAGCGTGTTTAAAAACTGCTGGAACTCGCCCATGGCTCTGGCTGCTTTATAGGAGACTTCGGTATCGGGAGCAATTTGATAGGAGCTGGCTCCGGGTATAAATTCGGCCAGTCGCCAGGCAAATCCTTCGTGGTCAATGGTGTGATAACTTCCTTTGGCAGTTTTTAAAATGGTGGGGGTGATTTTAGCGTTTCGTTGCAGCTGATAGGTGTCCAATAATTTAAGAAACACGTTGTAGTTGTGCACCAATGCGTTGGTTCGGAACACATTTTTATTAACACGTTGAAGTATGAACTTGTTGTTTTCGGTTTTTACCAAATAGGTATCGTTAATGTGTCCGCCTCCAAAGGGTTGGTAACTTAATACTGTTTGGGTTTCGTTGTATTGCTTTAAAACCGTTTCGGCTATGGGGTTTGTATTCATGTTATTTCCAAAGGTTTTCGGGATATACACCTTGTTTAATCAACTCTTTTACTCTTTTAATGGTGATGGGTTTGTCTTCCTGATAAGTAACCCCGAACCATTTGGCATTGGATTTTAATACTTTAATGTCGGCCTGATTTGATTTGATGAGGTTGTTTGCCACCAAAGGGATAAAAAATTCAGCTTTGAGTTGGTTTGCATTTTCGATGATGAACTTTTTAAAATCTTTTTCGAGCTGTTCGAAAAACATGGGAGTAAATCCCCAGAAGTTCATCGAAACGATAGAGTTTTCATCAATTTCAACTTTCTTTTCGCCTTCCAGGTAAAAAACTTTACCATCCTTTTTTTCGATGCTGGTTCGTTCTACCACGTCGGTTAAGAAATCGTTGTCATCGCTGCTACATATGCCTCTTGAAACCGAACCGAAATCGGAAAGTGTATTTTTAAGCAGATAGCCAACCATGGCATAATTGGTTTGGTGATTAAGTCTGTTTTTCAAAAAACCGGCTAATACCTGATAGGCCTCTCTTCCGTAAAAATCGTCGGCATTAATAACGGCAAAGGGTTCGTTAATAACATCTTTGGCCATCATTACCGCATGGCCGGTACCCCAGGGTTTAACCCGCTTCGGATTAAAAGTTATGCCTTTTGGGATGTTGTTGATTTCCTGTAAAACAAATTCGGTATCTATTTTTCCTTTTAAACGCGGTTCGTAGATTTCTTTGAAATCTTTTTCGATAGTGGGATTTAAAACAAATACTACTTTTCCAAATCCTGCTCTGATGGCATCATATATGGAGTAATCGATGATGCTCTCGCCTGACGGGCCGATTGTATCCATTTGTTTTACACCGCCGTAGCGGCTTCCGAGTCCGGCCGCAAGGATTAATAAGGTTGGTTTCATATTAACTAAGAATTTTATTACTCAAAACAGGTGGCAAGATAGCAAATAATTGTTTTGTGGGTTTGTAGATTGTGGATGAAATTACAGCTTACAGTTGCAAACTACACCGCTCACAGTTGCAAACTGTGAGCAGAGAGCAGGGTGTTGACAAAGATTTATTTTTTAAACAGGTGGCAAGATAGCAAATAACTGTTTTGTGGATTTGTAGTTTGTGGATGAAAATTCAACTCACAGTTGCAAACTGTAAGTTGAGAGCTGGTCGCAGTTGCAAACTACACCACTCACAGTTGCAAACTGTGAGCGGAATGGAGAGAGAGATGAAAACTCAGCACACAGTTGCAAACTGTGAGCTGAATGTACTGTGTTACAAACTGTGAGCTGATTTTTGGTTAATAAGCCAGGGTGATTACCATCTGTATTCGGCTTTTCCGGCCAGCTGGTGTTCTATTTCGAGCAGCCGGTTGTACTTTGCAATTCTTTCGCCGCGGCTTGCCGAGCCGGTTTTTAAATGACCCCCATCCATTGCAACGGCGAAATCGGCCAGGAAAGCGTCTTCGGTTTCGCCGGAACGGTGCGAAATAAAATAACGCCATCCGGCTTCGCGGCACATGCGTACGGCTTCAATTGATTCGGTAACCGTGCCAATTTGGTTAAGTTTAATTAATGCTGAGTTGGCAGCTTTTTCTTCGATGCCTTTTTTAATGTATTTGGTATTGGTAACAAAAATGTCGTCGCCAACCACTTCAAGCTTATCCCCAAACTTAGCTGTAAATTTTTTAAATCCATCCCAGTCGTTTTCCGAAAGCGGGTCTTCCCATAAAATAATGGGATACTTTTTCATCCATTGTTCAGCCATATCAATCAGGTCTTCGCTTACCATTTTGCCACCTCCTGACCAAATTAAGTCGTAATGGTTGTCGATGTTGGGTGAAAAGGAATTGGCTGCACTGTCGAGGGCAATTGAGATGTCTTCGCCGGGACGATACCCTGCTTTTTCGATGGCTTCCATAATTATTTCCATCACCTCTTCGTTGCTGCCGAGGTTAGGGGCAAACCCGCCTTCATCACCAACGCTGGTGGCGAGGTTTCGTGATTTCAGTATCTTTTTCAAAGTGTGAAAAGTTTCCGCAATGTATCTTAACCCTTCGGTAAAAGTGGGTGCTCCGTTGGGAACAGCCATAAATTCCTGAATGTCAACGCTATTGTCGGCGTGCTCACCACCATTTAAAATGTTCATACAGGGAACCGGAATTCTGACTGCGTTTACTCCTCCAAGATATTGATAGAGCGGTAGGTTAACCGATTGCGATGCTGCACGTGCAATGGCCATTGAGGCTCCCAAAATGGCATTGGCACCCAGTTTGCCTTTGTTTTCTGTTCCGTCAAGGTCAATCATCAGGTAATCCAACTCTTTTTGTCTTGTGGCATCTTTGCCGGTTAGGGCTTTGGCAATTTCGTTGTTAACATGCGAAACGGCTTTTCGTACTCCTTTGCCTCCATATCTCGAATCGTTGTCTCTTAACTCAACGGCTTCGTTTTGCCCTGTGCTGGCACCCGATGGTACCGATGAAACTGCTTTGGTTCCGTCTTCCAATTCAACATAGGTGCGAACAGTAGGATTTCCTCTCGAATCAAGAATTTCGAGAGCACTCATTTTTTTAATGGTTGTTTTCATCTGATTGATATTTTATTTTAAAAAATTTATTTTTCAGGCTGCCATAAACAGCTTAACATCTTTTTATTACGATAACTAAATATCCGATTTTTTAAATATCCGATATTTTGATTTATGGTCGGCTTACAAAGTTAATACTATTAGCTGTTACAGTTTGAATATAATTAGAATAATTAATATTTTTTATACCTTTGTTGTTTGCAGATACCAGCTGTCATGGTTTCTGATCTGATAATATTCTGCCAATGCATTTGCAGTTTACACTACAGAATATGCTTGAATAGTTTCGTTAAGTGTTGAATAACTTAAACTTCAAATACCATGAAAAAAACATTTTTACTTCTTTTGGGATTAACTGTATCTTTAAATCTGTTTTCTCAATTCATCGAAAAAGGCTTTAGTGATACAACTTTGTGGCATATGCATTCGGGGTTTGTTTGGACCTCCGGCAATGGCAATATACATTATGAAAATATTGATAATTATAAAGTTATCTTAAGTGATACATTAATAAACGATACCTTGTACCAGAAACTATATTCAATCGATTCGGGTTTTAATATTGGTACGGCTGTTTTTGAAGGGTATTTTAAAACTGTAAATAAAAAGGTGTTTTATGGAGCAACCCCGGACACCATGAAGTTAATGTACGACTATAATTTAAGTGTAGGCGATACTTTTAGATTTGATTCGTATGATAATTCTTATGAAGAAACAAGCTATTTATCTAAAGTGATGTCTGTTGACAGTACTTTGATTAATAATAAATTCAGAACAAGAATTGAATTTGAAGAATTTCAGGATACCGGAAACTTTTGTAATGCACACAAAAACGTTGTTTGGGTAGAAGGGTTTGGTGATTATAATTACGGGTTAATTTTTGATTATGGAACCATCATGTTTTGTGCGTGTCAGCCCTCAGGAAACTCCGAGCTACAGTGCTTTAGTGAAAATAGCGTAAAAATCGTAGGAGATTGCGCATTGGTTACGGGTTTAAAGCCGTTAGAAGTTTATGATAAAATTTATTTATATCCTAACCCGGCAAAGGATGTAGTAAGGTTTGATTTTGACTTTAAAACTATTGCTTTTTATAACTTAATGGGAGTTAGGGAGATGGAGGTGGCCGGAAAGCTAAATCAGATTAGCGTTAGGAATTTCCAGCCAGGAATATATTTTTATCGTGTGGTTACTCATAACAATAAGTCGATAGTAGGAAAGATTGTTGTTACCAGATAAATATTATTACATTTTATTTTTGAAGTTGTTCATGTTAAGATATGAATCCGAACCCTATTAAATCCAGTCAGGGTATAGCTCTTTTCTTCTATCCTGTAGGAATAGTTTGTGAGCTGAAGATTGATTAACCATGCCAAGATTAATGTTGCAATATAAAATCTCTTCTGTTTGTCTGCCCGCCTGAGCCAGAATGTTGCCGTCGGGACTGCAAACAAATGATTCTCCCGAAAACTGGAGATTGTCTTCGGTCCCGGTTCTGTTGCACAGAGCGGTAAAATAACCATTTTGAAAAGCCGCTATTTGCATTTCAGCTTCATATAACCCATCGGTCCACTCGCCTATAGCTCCTGCCTGTGGAACTAAAACCAATTCGGCTCCTGCTATTGCCAAAGCCCGCATGTATTCCGGAAAATGACGGTCGTAACAAATTGCAATGCCAATTTTGCCAACGGCTGTATCAAAAACACGAATTCCTGTTTTGCCGGGTGCATAGTATGTTTTTTCGTGAAAGTATTTATAATCGGGAATATGAATCATTTGTGTTTTTCCCAAAACAGTTCCGTTTGAGTTTATTACAACCGATGTGTCAAACGTGTTGCCGTCATCCAGTTCATAAAAGTTTGGTACAATTACCATGTTGTGCTCTTTAGCAAGTTTAGCTAACGTAGTGACGATGGTTCCCGAAGTTGTTTCCGCCAGCATTTCTTTGCCGGGCTTTGAAGGGTGTTGTGGATAGAAAGGCTCGAAAGCCAGTTCGGCAAAAAGTGCCAGTTGTGCACCATTTTTGGCAGCATCCTCAATTGCAGCCATCCCCTTTTTAAGGTTGCGGTTTTTATTTGCTGATGCTTTTTGTTGTATCAGGGCTATTTTCATAAAGTTGAATTTATCTGATTATTAACTGTTTTTAAACGGATTACCTTTTTGTTTACTTAAAAATAACCCTTGTTATACCTGATCCGCCCATATCCAACGGAGCATCACCAAATTGACTTACCTCATCAACTGTTTGAAGATACTCACGGATGATATCACGAAGGATGCCATATCCCTTGCCGTGCAGAATGCTTACTTCTTTTATGTTTAGCAGGATAGCATCGTCGATGTATTTTTTTAGTACCGACATGGCCTCGTCGGCACGTTTGCCTCGCAGGTCGATGGAAAGGCTGAAGTTGGCTGCCTTTTTGTTGATGTCGTGCATAATACCTCGCTGCGAGTTCTTAAAATGACCGGTTGTTTTGGGTTTGTCGTTACTTTTTTCAATTTTGGATGCCGAGGTTCGTAACCTGACATTGTTTACATTAATCAAAGCTTCATCTCCATCAATTGAAATCAGCTCGCCAACAATATCGGAGTCTTTTACTTTTACAAAGTCGCCTTGTTGAATTGACGGTTCCTCTTTTTGCGTTTCAGAAGCTTTGTCGCCGGAAATTGATTTTGACCTTATTTTTTTAAGGTTTTCCTTTTTTAAGGTAAGTTTTTCGCGGGCAGTAGCAGTTATTTTTTTGTCGGCTTTTCCCTCTTTAATTTCACGAATGGTTTTTTCGATGGCCTTGTTGGAGGACTCGATAATTTCAACAGCCTTTTGGTTTGCTTTTTCAAGTATCGTTTTTTTCGACTGTTCCAAGTTCTGTTTGAGTTGTTCGTATTTTTCCAATGTTGCAGAAAGCTTGTTTTCCGTCAGCAAAAGCTCTTTTTCTTTTTTCTCTATTTTAAGTTTTTCCAGCTCCAGTTGTTGTAACTGCTGGTCGAAACTTACCGCTTTACTACCGCTTTTCTTTTTAGCTTTTTGTAAAACATATTTAGGAAATCCAATTTTTCGGGCTATTTCAAAGGTAAATGAGCTTCCCGGTTTCCCGGTTTGGAGTTTGTAAAGCGGTTGCATCTCTTTTGAATCGAACAGCATGGCACCGTTAATCATGCCTTTGCTTTTTTCGGCAGCTATTTTCAGGTTGGTGTAGTGGGTGGTTATTACGCCAAACGATTGTTTGTTGTTTAACTCTTCCAAAACAGCTTCGGCAATGGCTCCACCAAGTTGAGGTTCCGTTCCCGTACCAAACTCATCAATTAAAAACAGGGTGTTGTTATTGGCGTGGCGCAAAAAATATTTCATGTTCAGCAGGTGCGAACTGTAGGTGCTAAGGTCGTTTTCAAGCGACTGCTCATCACCAATGTCAATAAACAGATTATCAAATAGATATAGCTCGCTGTCCTCTTTAGCAGGGATTGGCAGTCCGCACTGTAGCATGTATTGCAGGAGTCCGGCGGTTTTAAGGCAAACGGATTTTCCACCTGCATTGGGGCCGGAGATAACCAATATACGATTTTCACTGTCTAATTTTAAATCGAGTGGAACTACCGGTTTGTTTTGTGCTTTGTGCGCCAATAGTAACAATGGATGACGGGCATGGTTAAGCTCAATTTTTTTGTCGCCTGTAATAATAGGTTTGTTTGCTTCTGTTTTAATGGAAAATAGTGCTTTTGCTCTGATAAAATCAATCAGTCCGAGGAACCTGTATAGTTGAAACAGATCATTAAGAAAAGGCCTCAACAGGTTTGTGAACAGGGTTAATATTTTAATGATTTCTCGTCGTTCGTCGTTTTCCAGTTCCCGAATTTGGTTGTTTATTTCAAAAGATTCGCCGGGTTCAATAAAAACGGTTTGTCCTGTGGCCGATTCGTCATGGATAAAACCGTGCAAGGCTCGTTTGTCGGAAGCTTTTACCGGAATTACCGACCTGCCGTTTCTAACAGTGATGTCAGCATTTTCAGGTATCCAACCCGATTTTTTTGCCAGATCGAAAGCTTTTTTAGTGGCTTTAAAGACCTGTCGCTGTTTTGAGATAATCTGTTTTCTTATTTCGGAAAGTTTGTCGGAAGCACTGTCTTTTATTTCGCCTTTGTCGTCAATAATTTTATCTGCGGCAGCATAAACCTCGTTTGGAAAATACAGATCTTCGGTAATTGATTTAATCTTTGGAAATTCGATGCTGTTAAGCTTTTCGATGTAGGTTAGAATTTCCAGGATTGTACGTAAAGATGCTCTTAAATCAAACAGGTGTTCCTTTTCCAAATAGCTTCCGGGTGTTTGAACCCCGCGTAAACTTTCACGCATATCAAAAAAATCGCCGGTGGGGAAAGGCTTTCCAAATTGTAAAATCTGTTTAAACTCAACTGTTTGCTCAAGCATTTTTGATATGGTTTCCGCATTGGATGAAAACCGAATCCGGTTAACAAATTGCAGCCCCAGCGGGCTGATGCACTCATTGGCAATGAGGGTGCGGATTTTGTTAAATCCAATTTTTTCTTCAAAGCGGGTAGGATAAATCATGGCTCAAAAGTAGGAAATATTAGTTCACAGTTGAAAACTTGCTCACAGTTGCAAACTGTGAGATGAAATTGTAGTTGAGTTGTGGTAGTAGGTTGGTTGTTGCTCACAGTTACAAACTGTGAGCGGGGGTGTAGTTCTAAAGTTTGTTGCTCACAGTTACAAACTGTGAGATAGTTATTTGTTGCAAGCCGTGAGCCGGTTATTAGGGGTTGATTAAAACTTTTAGGGCGTTAAAGGGGTTGCCTTGTTCGATAAGTGATTTTGCCCAGGTGTGGCGAAATGTTTGGTCAGAAATCCGCTTGCTTAATTCGGCATGCTGTTTTAAAAACGAAATAATTTCATCGTTTGAAGGAAGTCTTTCCTGATTGCCAAGCTGTCCTAAATCGTTTCCTGTAAGTATTGGGCTTAGGCGAACCTCTTCGGGCAACGAATCAACCCCGATGCCTAAGGTTGTAACCGGCTTGGGAACAATAAATTTGGCGTTTCCGGAAGTTCTTACATAGTAATCGCCGCCAAGGCGTCCCACCAGGTCGATTTTGTCAGGGTCAATGTTTCCGTTGCTGTCAAGCACTTCTTCGTTAAGGTGTATGTGGAGAATTTCGCAAACAACCAGGTTTC
>WGDP01000021.1 GCA_015493215.1 Bacteroidales bacterium
GAAAGTTTTTTATTTATAAGATAATTTACTGATAATCTTGGCTCAATAAAAAAATAAGACCTACCGTCAGTGTTAAATAAAGAAGCTGAGATTCCCGGCATAATAATAAGTTTATTATCAAGCAGCCAGGTATCCTCTGCAAAAACATTGAATTCGGGACTATAGATATTTCTATATCCATATGTGGTATCTCTTGTTAAATTGCTTTCTAAAGTTATACCGGGTGCAAATGTATGATACGTGCTGCCAATTCCTGCCTTTAGTGTATGCTTAGTATTAGGGTAATAGTCGAAAAGGAGTTTTAAATTAACATCATTTATTCCGCTATTAAACTGATAAAAATACTCCCTGGTTGAAGTTGTTGATTTTATAATAATATTTCTTTCATTAAGGTAATTGTAATCAGTATAACTAACTGTTAACTTACTAAATAATTTATTATTCCATATATGATTCCACCTCAAAGAAGAAACAAAGTTGCCCCATTTCAGCCCTTCTCTATCCTGCTCATTTGAGTTCTCGTTTGCTGATTGTTCAAAATGTTTACCATAATTGTCTTTTCCAAAGTAAAGACTAAAATACAGATGGTCTTTTTTTGTTATATTATAATTGATTTTGCCATTCAAGTCGTAAAAGTTCAGTTTAACAACAGCTCCGTCTGCAATATCTTTAATAATAGGACGGACTAACCAATCAATATAGCTCCTCCTTCCCGACACAAAAAATGAACCCTTTCCCCTCTTTATTGGCCCGTTAACATTAAATTTGGCAGAAAGCAACCCAATACTTAAGCCCCCTTCATATTTGTTTAAATTACCTTCTCTTGTTTTTATATCAATCACAGAAGAAAGCCTGCCATGAAAACGTGCCGGAAAACCACCACTATATATTTTCATGGATGAAACTGCATCTTCATTAAAAACAGAAACAAAGCCTAAAAGGTGCATCACGCTATATACCGTAACACCGTCAATTATATATAGGTTTTGGTCACCCTCACCACCTCTGACGAATATACCGCTACTACCTTCATGGCCGGATTGAACTCCAGGTAATAGTTGGATTGTTTTGAGCAAATCGACTTCCCCTAAAATAGCAGGCAGATGACTTGCTTGTTGTATAGGGATTGCTTTTATACCTATTGGAGCATTAACGGATGTTTTTTCAAGTGTATCAGTAATAACCACCTCATTTAATCTTTGCGTTAGCGGGCTAAGAAGAATATTTATCAGGGTATCGCTCGTAACGAGGAAATTTAAAGTAACTGTTTGGTACCCTATATATGAAACCCTCATATTTACAATACCTTTGTTAAGCTTTATGCTGTAAAACCCGTAATCGTTTGAGGTTCCGTACTGATCTTTGGAGGTTTCAAAAATATTTGCGAACGGTAACGCTTCGCCGGTAATAGTATCTTTAATAATGCCATAAACAGTATATTGATTAATGCTTTGTTGGGCATCTGCTTTTTCATTGAATAAAAGTAACAGTAAAAACAAAAAGCAGCCTATACATTTAAAAATGTATGGTGCTGCTTTTACAAAATAATCTGATTTTATAGTAACTAATGCTATTTGTTTTAAAACTTTATTTTCAGAAAAAGTGAAAAGTTTCGGGTTTGTTTTCTTTCGAATAGTACATTTAAAATACTCACAACTTTTTTGTGTTTGTTCACTGGTTTTGGAATTACCAAAGTAACTAAGTAAATTTTTTTTTGTGCAATGTGTAAATAGTAACATCATTGCAAAATTAATCATAGTTTTATTATAGTTTATGATTTGAGGTTGTTAATTGTAAACTATAAAAGAAATATCATGCAACATATCTAATGACATCTTTTTTTTATTTTTCGTAAATTACTGCATTATTAACCTCTTTTATTTTACAGTCAATAAAAACAATCTTTCAAAATAACCGGAGATTATCATTACTTTTGGCCATTAAAGAAAAAACAATTGTTATGGAACTTGAAAAATTAATAAACAACGATTTAAAAGAGGCCATGAAGGCCAAAGACAAACGAAAACTGGAAGCATTAAGAGCCATTAAAGCTGCTTTGCTGCTGGAAAAAACCGGTAAAGATGTTGCCGAAGGCGAAATACCGGAAACCGTTGAGCTTAAATTGCTTCAAAAACTGGTTAAGCAGCGTAAAGAGTCGGCTTTATTGTATCGCGAACAAAATCGTGCTGAGCTTGCCGAAGAAGAGGAATACCAGGCTTCCATTATTGAAAAATATCTGCCCGAACAGATGCCCATAGAGGAGGTGAAAGCTTTAATAGGCAACATTATTACCGAAACGGGAGCTTCTACCATGAAAGATATGGGAAGAGTAATGGGCATGGCCACCAAGCAGTTGGCCGGCAAAGCAGACAACAAAACCATATCGACCATTGTGCGGGAGTTGCTCAGCTGATTTGCTTACATCAGCTGCGGGTACAACAACTCCATACCATTTACATATTTTGAACTTTTGGTAAGCCTGAAAGGCAGGTTGGCAGTAACAAAGGGTGCATCTTTATCGTTCAAAAAGTCATATTTTACCTCAACAATAAAGTCCTCACCACGATAGCTTCTCAAAAAGCTGTTGTGCACAGGCTCAATGGCATGATAGGATAAATCGCTGTCGATGGTAAGTCTGAACTTTTCGTCAAACGAAACAAAATACTCTCTGCTATATCTGTTTAACAGCGATGGGCTTAGGTGCTGTAATACTTCAAATGCCCAATCGGGCAATGCCGAATCGGCAAAAACGCGTTTAAGCACTTGCTCGTTAAAAGTATCATCAAGCACAAAGGGTTTTAACGGAAACGAAAGCTTGTTACCCAAATAGCCTTCACGTACTTTAAATTCGAGCACCGGTTTATCGATGTTTCCCTCCAAGTCGCCATACCAGCGGATGCGTGCTTTTTTACGGCTTCCCCTGCCTGAAACATTGTCGTAAAAAAAATCAAGATCGTTTGAGTCGAGATAGATGTTGTTTATATACCGCGGGTGATAAATAACACCGAATGCCGAAGGGTGATTGCGCACCGCCTGCAAAATACCGGAGTAGTGCATATCCGACACCACAAACTTTCGCTCGTAACGGCTGATATCCTGATTAAAAGGAGGGAAAAACATAACTGTCGTTAGAAAGATTTGCTTTCGACAAACGAAACCCTGACCTCTTTGGAAAGGGATTTAATTTTTGATTTAAAATCCTGAAGAAGCTCCGGCCTGGGCGAATTGATAACAAACGAAACTTCAATGGCTTTTCCGTTTTCATCGTATCTTTTTAACTGATACTTGCCAAAAACAGCTTTTACCGTATCGGTAATTTTATTTAAGTCAACCTCCGAAGGATTTCCGGAAACGTTCAGATAAAGATTTTGCCAGGTTGATTTACCTTTTATAAAGAATCGTCCCCAAATAAATACCATGCCAATTACAAAAGCTTCCAGCACCACCATGGTTTGATTGGCACCAAGGCCCAGTCCCACCGAAATGGCAAAAAAGAGATATGCCAGCTCTTCAGGCTCCTTAATGGCTGCCCTGAAACGTACAATAGACAATGCCCCAACCAGTCCCAGCGACAGTGCCAACGATGACTTAACAATGGATATGATAAGCATGGTTGTAAACGCAATGAGTAAAAAGTTGGCCGAAAATTGCTTTCGGTTTGAAATGGTTTTGGCACATTTAATATAGGTGAACTCCAAAACAACAGCCAACACAAGTAACACAATGGCGTTTAATAAAAAATCCTGAAGCGAAATTTGTTGCTCCTGGGTTATTAAAAATTTTTGAAACAATCCCCACTTGTCATTCATAGGATAAATTTTTGATACATTTTATAAAAGCGCAAAATTAACAAAAAGTTTATAGCGCAGGAGTGTAGTTTCTTAAAACTATATTTTATCTTCCGAAACGCCATACACCTCGTCGGGTTCATCGTTTCCAATGGGTTCGGTATGAATGATAACATCGTAAATGCGGGGTATCTTCCGTTTGAGTTCGCCCTCAATGCAAGAGGCAATTTTATGTGCCTCCATCAACGAAAGGTTTCCGTCGATTTCAACATCCAGCGTTACTTCACAAAGGTTGGCAATTTTCCTGACCCGTATTCGATGTGGATTTTGAGCACCCTCAACCAGTTTAACAGTATCAATAATGGTACGATAAATTTCAGTGTCTTCGATGCCGTCCATCAGCTCGCGGTTGGTGGTCATAAATATCCTGAAGGCCACCACCATAATCCAGATGCTTACCGCAAAGGCGGTAACCGTATCGAGAATGGGCATTTTTAAGATAAAAGTAAATGCCAGGCCAAGCAACACCGAAACCGAAATAACCACATCGCTTTGCATGTTTTTTGAGTTGGCAATAAGCATGGTGCTTTCCACCGCTTTCCCTACCTTTTTCAGGTAAGTGGCCAACAGCTGTTTACCAACAATTGAAATGATAATTACATAAATTGCCATTGTTGCCGGTATTTTGCGGTCGGCTGGGTGCAGCAACGACCCAAAGGCAGAAATAGCAAGTTGTGCGCCGGCAAAAAAGATGATAAATGCCAGCAGTTTGGTGGCAACGGTATCGGCCTTTTTATATCCGTAGGGATATTTCGGATCGGGAGGATTGGCAATGATATGGGCTGTAATTAATGTAATTACCGACGTTAAAATATCGCTGCCCGAGTCGATACCATCGGCAATAACAGCCATGCTGCCCGCCACAATTCCCACAACAATTTTAGCAACGGCCAACAAACCATTGCCCCAAATGGCAATCCGGGAAGCCTTTATTATTGTTTGTTCGCGTTGTGGTAATTTTGACATGGGGGTGTTGGGTTGTTTTATTGTTGAATTGTTGGATTGTTAACGATACATTCTCATTCCCAAAATGGGTTTCCATTTTGACTTTGTCGTCTTTGGTTTGCTATATATTTTCATTGGGAATTCTCGGAATTAAAATTATCATTTTCCCAATTAGCAGGATTGTTGATAATGTAATTTTTTATACGTTCATATTCTGTATTGTTTCTGATAATATGGTCGTGATAATTTGGTTGGAAAAAATGATTGTCCCGGTTATATTTTGGGTTATCCAAATGGTGAGCATCAATATAATCATCAATTTTTGTATTTACGGACGATTTAAAACCCGCCATAAATGATGAAATTGATTTTGGTAAACGAATTAATTTTTGCGGTTCGGATGGTTCGATGGATTGTAGAGACGCGCGGCCGTGCGTCTCTACGCACGAACCGGGTAATCCATCCGAACCAATACCAATTTCCGGTTTATTTAAAACAATAATGGTGTGTAAATGATTGGGCATTATTATATATTTGTCCAAAAATAATTCATCACGGATTTTAAATGATTTTAAAAATTCCATTTTAACAATTTCCCCAAAATCAGACAATTCAACAGACGCACGACCGTGCGTTTTAACAATTTTACCCAAATTACAAACACGGTTTTGTGTTATAATGGTTAAAAAATAAACACCATTACCGGAATAATCCCATTTGGGCATCCGATGTGATTTTATGCGATATTTATTTTTGTATTTGGTCACAATTTTATCCTTTTGCTATTTGTTGCGTTTACCCATTTTTGAGGCGAAAGTGTAAAAACGTTTAGCAAATCATTTTTCGATTGTTCTTTCTGTTTTCATTATTATCTTTTTTTCTTGCCAAAAAGCACCTTAAAAAAGAAATATCCCGTAACAACGGTAACGGTTCCCTGAACGATAATCATAAATATTAAAGCATCGGTACTCATGATGTTGATTTTTTAAGTTCTTTAAGTTTACGTTTTTTTGAAGCAACATGAACCATATACGAAAGTCCCGCAATGGTTAGCAACAGCAGCATTCGCGACATATCTTTGGCAAACATTACGGTTGGGGCACCATCTTTAAACCAAATCACTTCCTGATTCACATGAAATATCTGCCCGATAATACTATCAGAGGCAAAGGGCCATGTTCCGGTTGAGAAAAGTTGGTTAACGGCGGCCTGCCAATCGGCCACCTCTCCGTTGAGGGGTTTTATGAGCGATGAAAGCAAAATAACAATAAGAAAGATTGGCGTAACCCACTTAATAACAGGTTTGTAAATTTTAGGCACTTTAATGTCGGCGCCATCGGTAATTTCGTTCCAGCCTTTGTCCATTCCAAACACCCATCCAAACAAAATGATTTCGGCAACGGCAAAAATCACCAATGCCACAGTGCCGGTCCAGTAATCGTACTCATCAAATACGCCTGCCTGGAAAAAGAGTATGGTGGGTAATGCAAGCACAAGCACCAGTAAACCGAGTGTGTAGGCTCCTTTTTTACGGCTCCAGTTAAACTCATCTTCCACAAAGCCCATCCAGGGAGTACCCATGGCCAGCGAAGAGGTAATGCCTGCAATAAATAACAACCCAAACCAGGCCACTCCGGCGAGGCTGGCAAGCAACGGACCCCATTTACCAAACAGATAAGGCATGGTTTTAAAGGCCATCATAAACCCGGCGTTATCTTTTACCCAGTCAAGGCCCATGTAGCCAACAGCGATGGGAATTACTATGGATGCCCCCAGTACAATTTCAACAAAGCCGTTCATCCAGCCGGCAGTCATGGCGTTTAGGGCGATATCTTCGTGTTTTTTAACATAAGCGGCATAACAAAGTATGGTACCCATTCCCACCGAAAGGGTAAAAAATATCTGTCCTGCCGCTGCCAACCACACTTTAGGATTGCCAAGGCTGTCGAAATTGGGTTTCCATAAAAAATCGAAGCCAACCATGGAGTTGCAGGTTGTGCAGCCCGGCTCACCGGTATTGCCGATTGAAAAAGCCATTATAGCCAAAAAGACACCAAAGATTAGCAACATGGGCATGGCAATTTTAGCCACCTTTTCAATGCCGCCGCTAAGGCCTTTCGACAACACATAAACGTTAATAGCCAAGGTTATAATAAAAGCTACAATGGCCAGCAAAGGAATGTTAACAACAAGCCCGCCATTTCCGGAGGCAGCAGCAATGCCCACATAATCGTTAAAAACCTTACTTACTTCCGTAGCACTTAACCCGCTAAAGGTTTGGATAATGGATCCAAAGGTATATGACAATGTCCACGATTCGATGTAGGTGTAATATGAAAGGATTCCGAGGTTGGTAAAGATACCGAACACGCCAATGTATTTCCACAGGCGTTGTTTGGTCATGCTACCCATGATAAACGGTGATGAGTGGTTGCCTCTTACACCGCCGTACCTGCCGATGGCCCATTCGACCCACAGCAACGGAATACCCATAAGCAGGAAAGAGACAAGATAAGGAATAATAAAAGCCCCTCCGCCGTTTTGAACAGCCTGAATGGGGAATCGAAGAAAGTTACCCAGCCCCACGGCATTGCCTGCCATGGCAAGAATAAGGCCTACCCTCGACCCCCAACCCTCTTTAACTTTAGCCATAAAAAGTTGAGATTATTGCGTTGTACTTTAAAAAGAAACTACAATTATAAGAAATTGTAAGGCATCAAGGGTGCCGTTTTAAAAGTTTTTTTCAACTACCTGAATACAATATCTTTAATAAGCGCTTTTCCCGCTTCTTTGTTTAAAGCCTTAACGATTTTTGAGCGAGCCATCATCAGCTCGTTGCGTAGTGGTGCCGAATCGAGGTTGACATACAAAATACCGTTTTTTACCGCAAGATGGTCGGTATGCCGGGCAATCATTGCACCTACCACCGGCTCCCACGAGGCCATCAAATTAACCTCTTCCAGCTTTTGGTTCATCCGCAAACGGCTTACTACCTCTTTTATGGCATCGCCAAGTGTGTATTCGTGATTGGTTTTCATGGCCGCAGTGTAACGGTTCCTTTTTCCACCATAAATATTTTATGATGGATATCAACCTGATTAAAAATAGCTTCGATACGTTCGGGTTGTGTGTCGGTAATAAACACCTGCCCGAAGTTGTCATCGCTTACCAGCTGAATGATTTTACTTACCCGCTGATGATCCAGCTTATCAAAAATATCATCGAACAGCAATACCGGTTTAAAATCCTTTACCCGCCGCATGTACTCAAACTGCGCCAGTTTAACGGCAATGATGTAGGTTTTTTGTTGTCCCTGCGAGCCAAATTTTTTAACGGGATAGCCATCGATTTTAAACAGCAGGTCATCCTTATGGATTCCTTTGCCGGTATATCGCAACATACGGTCCTTTTCAACCGATTGTTTTAGCAACAGCTCCAGCGGTTCCAGCGCCAGCTGCGATTCATACACCAGCTCAACCTGCTCGCTTCCTCCCGAAAGAAACCGGTAATTGCTCTCAAAAATCGGGTTAAATTCCTGAAGAAAAGTTTTTCTTTTCTCAAAAATAGGCTGGCCGTATTCGGTCAGCTTCTTATCCCATATTTCCAACGAAACGGCATCAAAATGTCGTTGTTCGGCAAAACTTCGCAGCAGTGCATTGCGATGAGCCAGCGCCTTGTTATATTGAAGCAGGTTATTAAGGTAACCCGAGTCGAACTGCGAAATAACCCCATCGATATATTTTCGCCGCACATCGCTACCTTCGTTTATAAGGTCGCGATCGTAAGGAGAAACCATCACCAATGGAATTTTGCCAATGTGATCGGCCAGCCGTTCGTACTCCTTTTTGTTGAATTTAAAGGATTTTTTACTGTTTCGCTTTTGAATGATATTGACCAAATCGTTGAGCGAATCCTGATTTTTATAGGTTCCGTGGATGGCAAAAAAGTCGGTATGATGTTTTATATTTTGTGAATCGACAAAATTGAAATAGCTTTTGCAAAACGACAGGTAATAAACGGCATCCAGAATATTGGTTTTACCGGCACCATTGTTGCCCACAAAGCAGTTTATTTTATGGCTAAACTCCAGCTCTGCTTCCCGGTAGTTCTTGAAATTGATTAACTTAAGTTTTTGTAAATACATGCTGCTTTTGGGTTCGTTGCGATTTCAAAGATAGTGTTTTTAAAAATATCTGTTACAGCATATCAATCTTTCAGGCCAGGCAACTGCCTTTCTAATTTAACTTAAACTCAAATTGCCAGATATCCGAAGTGCCGTCATCGTTATCGCAAACAGTTAAAACCCTGTAATTTCCCGATTTATCAACTTTTATCAGGGCAACCCCTTCCTGTTTTTTGGCAATCATATTATTGTTTTCATCGGTGATGGGTGTAAGGTAAATTTTACCCTTTTGCAGGGTGTTGAATGGGATATAACCGAGATAGCTACCAAGAACAACCCCATCGTTTACCACATCGCCGGTTGCTTCAAGTGAGGCTGTTACCAACAACCCGCTATCTCCAGGAACACCGCACATACCTGACAGTCCTGCTGCAACGCCATTGTGCAATGGCAACTTGAATTTAATTACATCAACCGGTGGTGCTGCATTTGATTTTCCCGTTAGGAATTGCAAAAAATCATGTAAAGGCGAAACGGTAATAAAATTGTCAGAAATATTTCCCCGGTGTGCCAAATAAATTTTTCCGTTAATAACTGCCGATCCCTCAATATTAATTTCGTCGGTAGCCGCCATCCCCGATTTGTTTTTAATTGTTTCAAACCAGCTGCGCAGATTTTTTTTGGCTACCACCGTTTTGCTTTCCAGAGAAAACAATGAGACGGTATCTCTTTTCACCCTTCTGGAACCGGAGGAGAAAATTAAAAAAAAGTCCTTTTGGTTTATTTTGACAAAAGCCATTGATTCAAAATCGGCTTTTATATTTTTGGGCGTACGCCCGTTTTCGATGGTGGTAATTCCCGAAACAGGATATTTATTTATAACATCACCCTCGTAATTCATTTGTATCAACCAGGGTAAATCGTCGGCAACAAGATAAAAGCTGCTGTCATATAATTCCACGCCCGAGGCTGAAGGAAGGTTATTAAAATAATGGTGGTTAATGATTTTAATACCGGAAATATGCTGAGCAATGATAGTGCTGCTAACGAAAAGGAATAAAAATAGAAAGGAGTTTTTCATAATATATATCGGTTTAGCATTTAGCTCGCTATAAACTGCATTGGAGTTGTGTGCTACCTTTTAATCTTCCAAAAATTTTGAAACTTCTGTTTTTAATTTTGGCAGATGATTAATTACAATACTCCAAATCATATCATCAGAAATATTATCATAACCATGAATTATTCTATTGCGAGTACCGATAATTTTTTGCGCATTTTCAATTTTGAAGCGATTGTCTCTTTTAAGTATTCTATTTACAGCTTCCCCTATTATTTCCAAATTGCGTTCAATTGCTCTCTTTGTTCTTATATCATTAAGGTATTCCTTATAAACCTTTGGTTTGTTTTCATAATAGCTATCTATCTCATTAATAGATTGCAATATATCATAAAGCCATGTTTTTATTTCGTTATCCATAAATCATTCGTTTAGAAGAGTCAATAGATTGTTTTAAATATGGGTTTTTAATTGCTTTTTCTTCAAGAAGATCTACTTGTCGTTTCAACAGCATCTCCAATGAAGTCTTTAGATCGAAATAATTATCAGCATAGCTATATGGGTCAACACTTTTAAAGTCAACAAGAAAATCTATATCACTCGCCTTTTTAAATCGATTAGTCAATATTGATCCAAAAATATATAAACTGGAAACCCTATGCTTATCACATAGAGTTTTTATATTTTCCATATTTTCATCAACTATATTCATACTCCAAAATTACAAATTTTCTTTTTATTATAGAATTATTTCAAACGGTTCATTTTCTTGTGGTGTACACAACAGTTATCTGCCACTTAACCACTTTTTCATACTTGCACGGTTTTTATCATTTGTTATTGTTTTCCCTTCAGCGGTATAGAGATAATCCAGCAACTCATCATAGCGCTTGCTGATATTGCCTCTTATTACCTTCATGGTAGCATTCATCAGCCCGTTTTGTTCGTTGAAACTTTCGTCCGGAATACCAATGGAAGCAGGCAACCACCGTGCCGGAAACATATCCTGAAACTCGCCACCGCTAAGGTATTTTGCCACCTCTTCTTTAATTACATTCAGCGCCAGGTCAACAGCATCTTCACTTTTAATATCTACTCCTTCCGACTTTATTCGTTCTTTAAGCGCTGCCGGATTGGGGACAATCAAGCCAACGGTATATGGATTTTGGTTATTATGCAACATCACCTGCTCAATGTATTTCGACTGGTCAGTCAGTGCTTCCTCAATGCCTTCGGGGCTGTATTTCTCTCCATCGTTGCCTATTAACAAACTTTTAAACCTGCCCAACACATACAAAAAGCCATCCTTATCCAGGTATCCTATGTCGCCGGTGTGAAGCCAACCCTCCTTCAGGGTCTCCTTGGTGGCTTTTTCGTTTTTCCAATAGCCTTTCATCACATTTTCGCCTTTAACCACAATTTCACCCTTTTCACCGGTTTTCATTTCGTTTCCATCGTCATCAAGAATTTTAATTTCGAGGTTAGCCACAATCCTTCCCGAACTGCCCATTTTGTGCGCGTCAGGCGAGTTGGAAGAAATTACCGGTGCTGCCTCCGAAAGGCCATACCCCTGATACATAGGTATTCCGATGGCATAAAAAAAGCGTTGCAGCTCGATATCAAGCAGTGCACCTCCACCCACAAAATAGAGCAGGTTGCCGCCAAAGCCTTCACGAATTTTGCTGAACAGAATTTTATCGAACAGGACTAACAGCGGTTTATATATTAAGGTGCCGCCTGTGCCTTTGTCAAACCCCAGCTTATTGTATTTATAGGCCATGCTAAGGGCAAAGTTGAATAGGTTTTCGGTGGTTTTTCCCTTTTGGCGAATGCCTGCTTCAATATTTTTTTTAAAATTTTTTGCCAACGCAGGAACGCTTAACAAAAAGTAAGGTTTTATCTCCTTGATATTTTTAGGAATATTTTTCAGTGTTTCCATGGGCGTCCTGCCTCTTTCAACCACGGCAAGGCTTGCTCCCTTTCCAATCATGGTATAAAGTCCCACGGTATGGGCAAACGAGTGATCCCATGGTAAAATTAAAAGTGTAATATACTCTTGTTTTATTTCAAACAACGAGGTACCCTGCTCGGTATTGGCAGTATAATTTCGATGGGTTAACATAATGCCTTTGGGGTCGGCGGTGGTGCCCGAAGTGTAGGTTATGTTGGCAACATCGTTACCTTCAACCGACTGCATCATTTTTTGAACTGCAGCTTTTAAGTCGGAAGAAGCACTCTTTCCTTTTTGATAAATCTCAGAATAGAGTATTTCATTATCCTTTTTATCAACATCATCAAACACAATAACAGTTTCTACTTTAGGAAGCTTATGGATAATATCGCGAATCTTTTTAAGCTGCGATTGGGAAACTATTACCGCTTTCGATTCGGAATGATTTATTCGGAAAGCAATTTCGTTTGGCTCGATAAGTTTTACCGAAAGGGGCACATCAATAATACCAAGATAAAGCATAGCCAACTCCGACACCAACCACTCCGTACGGCCTTCTGCCAGCAAAGCAACACGGTCGCCTTTTCTCAATCCGAGGTCATACAAGCCGGCAGCAAAATGCTCCACCTGCTCATCAATTTCTTTGTAGGTGGCACCTACGTACTTTCTATTCTTTTTTTCGTGTATTAACACATTGTCAGCATATTTAGCTACACTATTTTTAAAAAATCCAGGTATTGTTTTCATATGTTTATTGTTTTATTGCATTTTTGTTATAACCACTCTGCAAAAATTGAAAAATAAAAAAAGGCAAGATAATAAAATTTTGAATGTTCGAGTTTAATAGCAAAACCCCTATTGTGGGGTATATTGCAATCATAATACCATTCTCTTTCATCGTATGGTTTTTATTGTATTTTTGTTTGCTTAACACTTATGATAATCTTTTAAAGGTCATATCCTATGTATGCTTTTATCAGGGGTAAGCTTGCTGAAGTAACCCCAACTTATGTAATTATTGACAATCAGGGCGTTGGATATTTTATCAACATCACTGTCAATACCTATTCTCAAATAAAAGAGCTGAAAGAAGTACAACTTTTTACCCATCTCGTGGTACGTGAAGATGCACATATTTTGTATGGATTTGCCAAAGAAAATGAACGACAGCTTTTTCTTTTGCTTATCACCGTATCGGGAGTAGGTGCCAATACTGCCCGGTTAATCCTGTCGTCACTTTCCACCGAAGAAACATACACCGCCATCACACAGGGAAACACCATGGTGCTTCAAAGTGTAAAAGGTATTGGCGGAAAAACTGCCCAGCGTATCATTATCGACCTTCGCGACAAACTAATTAAACAGGATATTAAGCTCGAAAAAATACCCTCAGGCCACAATACTTTAAAAGATGAAGCGTTATCAGGTTTGTTGATACTTGGGTTTAATAAAACAGTGGCCGAAAAAGCTGTTGTTAAAGTAATGAAACAGACTGAAATCGATAGCGTTGAGCTTCTTATTAAAGAAGCTCTGAAAATCTTATAACTTACACAATTGATTAACGATAAGAGAAAGTTTTGAAGCGGGGAGACAGATACTTTTTACTAACAATTATTTTAACCTTTGCGTTTTGGATTGGGTTATTCAATTCGGGCAACATGCTGCATGCTCAAAATCAAAGCACAACTGTTTCCGATTCTGCTCAAAATACTGATACCACCCATCTTATCTATCCCTTTAACGATTTTTCGGGAAATCCTTACCTGCAACAAAACTCCAGCCCGTTTTTTTTAAACAACCCTTCCAATGTAAAACAGGAAATTATTTATAACCCCAAAACCAATTCCTACGAATTTGTTAATAAAGTTGGAAATTTTACCTATCGTTCGCCCACCAGCATGGATTTTGACGAGTATCAAAAATATGAACTCAACAAAGATGTAAAAAGCTATTGGCAGGACAGGGCACAGGTATCGGGTACCAGCGAAGGCGACCGGCTTATTCCTAAAATATATGTTGGCGGCAAGGCTTTTGAGTCGATTTTCGGAAGCAATACCATTGACATCCGCCCGCAGGGGTCGGCACAAATAAGCTTCGGTATTTTATCGAATAAACGCGATGACCCGGCTCTTGATGTAAGGCAACGCCGTACGACCAATTTCGACTTTAAAGAGTCGATCCAAATGAATGTTATTGCCAAGATAGGTGACAAAATAGAATTTAAAGCAAACTACAATACCGAGTCGTCGTTTAATTTTGAAAACACACTTAAGCTCAGGTACGAAGGTAAAGAAGATGAAATTATTCAGCTAATCGAAGCCGGGAACGTAAGTCTTCCCCTCAGTTCAACACTTATCAGAGGCAGCCAGAGCCTGTTTGGTGTTAAAACAAAACTTCAATTTGGAAAAACAACAATTACCGGTGTGTTTTCGCAACAACAAAGCGAAACAAAAAACATTAAAATTCAGGGTGGAGCACAAGCCAACCATTTTGAACTTTCGGCACTGGATTACGAAGACAACCGACATTTTTTCTTAAGTCAATATTTTCGCGATAATTACGAGCGTGCTTTAAGCAGTCTGCCAATTGTTACTTCGGATGTTGTTATCAGCAAAGTTGAAGTGTGGGTAACCAACATTGGCGCCGCCACCGAAGAAAACAGAAATATTGTTGCTTTTACCGATTTGGGTGAAAACGACCCCGCTAAGATATACAACAAACTGGTTCAGCCCATCCCGGGACAAACCTACCCGTCGAATGTTTCAAACGACCTGCTTTACAAACTCGACACCAATCAAATTCGCAACATTAACAACGTAACCAAATATCTTACCGGCGACCCTTTTAACATTGGACAGTCGGGATATATGACCTCCGGCGAAGATTTTATAAAACTCGAAAATGCCCGTAAGCTAAAATCCACTGAATATAAATTCAATCCCAAGCTCGGTTTTATTTCGCTTAACACCAGCCTTAACGATGACCAGATTGTTGCAGTTGCCTATCAGTACTCAATTATTGGCGACGACCGGGTTTATCAGGTAGGTGAATTTTCCGACCAGGGAATAGTACCCCCCCAAAGCTTAGTTGTTAAACTGCTGAAAAGTAATGTTTTGAATACCGACATGCCCATGTGGGACTTGATGATGAAGAATGTTTATTCCATTGGGGCTTATCAGGTTCAGCGAGATGATTTTATTTTTAATATCCTCTATTCAGGCGATAAAAACGGTGTTCCCACAGGCTATTTTATGGAAGGCCCCGATGATGTTAAAGGGAAACCTTTAATTCATGTGCTTGATGTGGATAACCTCGACAATCAAATGAACCCCATTCCGGGAGGTGACGGAGTGTTTGACTTTATTGATAACGCAGCCACCAACGGGGGTACTTTTCAAGGCTCCAACGGACGGATTTATTTTCCTGTTCTTCAACCGTTTGGAAGTTATATTCACGATTCTGTTTTCCCTTCTAATCCCGAGTTGGCCGATAAATACTCATTCGACTCACTCTATACCATGACCAAAGCTGCCGCAGAGCAGTTTCCCGACAAAAACAGATATATTTTAGAGGGATTTTATAAATCGAAATCGGGTTCCGAAATCAGCCTAAACGCACTCAATGTGCCGCAAGGTTCGGTAACGGTTACAGCAGGAGGAGTGCCGTTGGTTGAAAATGTTGACTATACGGTTGACTATACGCTGGGAAGGGTGCGTATTTTGAATGATGGTATTTTAAGCTCCGGAACACCCATTAACGTTTCTTTGGAGAGCAACTCCATGTTTAATGTGCAGCAAAAACGGATGATGGGTATTCATGTTGATCACGAAGTGAATAAAGACCTGCACATTGGCGGTACTATTTTAAACCTTCACGAAAGGCCGCTTACACAAAAGGTAAATTATGGCGACGACCCCATTTCGAACACCATTTGGGGTGTTGATTTAAGCTACCATAAAGATTCGCGATGGCTTACAAACGTTATTGATAAACTACCGGGCATCTCCACCAATGTTATGTCGAAAATAACGGTAAATGCCGAGTTTGCCCAGTTTATCCCGGGCCATTCAAAGGCAATCGGGCAGTCGGGAACCTCCTATATCGACGATTTTGAAGGAGCCAAGTCCACCATCGACCTTAAACATACAGGCTCCTGGTTTTTGGCCAGTACGCCGCAGGGGCAGCCCGACTTATTCCCCGAAGGAGGCCTTCAAAACTACGACTACGGTAAAAACAGGGCTAAATTTGCCTGGTATATTATCGACCCGCTGTTTTACGACAGAACCGGAGGACTAAGGCCTACCAATGTTGATAAAAACGAAATATCAAAAAATTCTACCCGCCAGATACTTGAAACCGAGGTGTTTCCAAACAGAGACATTCCCAACGGAAGGCCAACCACCATCCCCACTTTAAACCTGGCCTATTATCCCGATGAGCGCGGCCCTTATAATTTTGATGCCGACAATGTAAGCCCCGATGGAAAGCTACTAAACCCGGAAACCAGATGGGGCGGCATGATGCGTAAAATTGAAACCTCCGATTTTGAAGCCGCCAATATAGAATATATTGAGTTTTGGATGATGGATCCCTTTTCGGAAGACCCCGATAATAAGGGTGATATGTATATCAATCTGGGAGAAGTTTCGGAAGATATTTTAAAAGACGGACGCAAGAGTTACGAAAACGGTTTGCCCACCTCTGCCGTTGTTGAGAATGTGGACACCACGCTTTGGGGGCGGGTTCCTACCGTTCAGGCTTTGGTTGAATCGTTCAGTAATGTTGCCGGCTCAAGGCAGTTTCAGGATGTTGGTTACGACGGCCTTAGCGATGATGATGAAAGATCGTTTTACCAAACCATCTATCTCGAAAAACTGCGCCAAAATGTGGGTAGCAACTCAAAAGCCTATCAGTTGGCCGAAAAAGACCCGTCAGCAGATGACTACCACTATTTCAGAGGCTCCGATTACGACCAGGAAGGCGAATATTCAAGTATTACCGAACGTTATAAAAATTACAACGGCGTTGAGGGCAACTCACCCACCGACGATCAAAACCCCGAAAGCTACCCAACTTCCAACTCAAATTATCCCAATGTTGAAGACATTAACCGCGACAATACACTAAGCGAATCGGAACGCTATTTCCAATATAAAATTAAGCTGGATCCCGACCAAATGGAAGTGGGAAAAAACAATATTGCCGACATCCGAACAGCAACAAATGTTTCGTTGGCCAACGGCGATATTTTGCCCGAAGTTAAATGGTATCAGTTTCGGATTCCCATTACAAATCCAAGTAAAGTGGTTGGCCGCATTACCGATTTTCGTTCCATCAGGTTTATGAGGGTTTTTATGAAAAATTTCAGAAAACCCATTGTGTGCCGCTTTGCTACCTTTGAGCTGGTAAGAGGCGACTGGAGGAGATACCAACATTCGCTGCTGGCACAGGGCGAATTTATTCCTTCCGACGATGGCAACGAAACCAAATATGTTATTTCAACTGTTAACATCGAAGAAAACGGAAGGCGGGTGCCCATTCCTTATGTAATTCCTCCCGGAATTCAACGCGAATCAAATTTTGCCACCACCGATTATGTTAAGCTCAATGAGCAATCATTGCAATTCAGTATCGACGATTTGCAGGATGGTGATGCCAGAGGCGCCTTTAAAACCACGGAGTTTGATTTTAGGCAATACAAAAAAATTAAAATGTTTGTGCATGGCGAAAAAAAGCTTGAAGGACAAACTCTCAACGATGGCGACCTGACTGTCTTTATCAGGGTTGGTGCCGACTTTACCAACAACTATTACGAATATGAAATTCCCATAAAGGTAACTCCCTGGGGTACTTCAATAAACCAACCCGATGTTATCTGGCCACAGGAAAATAATATGGAAATAGTTCTTGATGAGTTGGTTAAGGTAAAGCAGGACAGAAATGTTGCCATGCGCGACCCCAACAGTCCGCTATCGCTCACCAAACCCTATCACGAAAAACACGGTAAGGCCACCATTACTGTTTTGGGTAATCCTAATATTAGTGATGTAAAAGGTATTTTAATCGGGATAAGAAATCCCAAAAAAATTGGTTTTGCCAGCAACGATGACGGGGAAGCAAAAAGTGCCATTATCTGGGTTGACGAGTTAAGGCTTACCGACTTTAATGACTCACCGGGATGGGCTACCACCGGAAGGGTTCAGGCCGACCTTGCCGATTTGGGTCGTGTTTCGCTAATGGCATCGCATCGTGCTGCCGGATTTGGTACCATCGACCAGAAAATTAGCGAAATTCCACTTGACTACGAAACCAATATGCAGGTTTCAACCGATTTAAACCTTGGTAAATTTTTCGGCGAAAAAAGCGGTATCCGCATTCCCATGCACTACGATTACGGCATACAAACAATTACTCCCAAATACAATCCGTTAAATCCTGATATTTTGCTCAAAGACGACCTCGACACTTACACCACAAAATCAAACCGCGACTCGGTAAAAGCACTTACCATCGACCACACAACAAGGCAAAATATCAATTTTATGAACGTGCGCAAAGATAAAACCAATTCGCGGCGAAAATCGCATATTTACGACATCGAAAACTTTAATGCCTCGTTTGCCTACTCCCGAATCGACCATCAAAACTTTGATATTAAAGAAGAAATACAGAAAAAATATCAGGGTGGTCTGGGATACAACTACAGCATAAGCCCTAAAAATGTGAAGCCCTTTAATAAAATCGGTTTCCTTGGTAAGTCGAACTGGTTTAAACTTATTAAGGACTTCAACTTTTATTACCTGCCCAAAATTATCTCGTTCAGATCGGATATGAACCGGAACTTTATGAAAAAGCAATACCGCGACAAAAGTTTTGGCGACATTATTACCTTTCCTACTTACAACAGGGTTTGGAACTGGAACAACAATTTTAACTTAAAGTACGACCTTGCCAAATCGCTTACCTTTGAGCTGTCAACAGGTTCAAGAGCATACATTAAAGAGCCAACCATTTATCCCGATAAGGAGACACAACAATGGGAAGAGTACAAGCAGGAAGTTTGGAACCAGATTCGTCAATTCGGTACAAAACAAAACTACAACCAAACCTTTAAAGCCACCTACAATGTACCACTTAAAAAACTTCCTTTGGTTGACTGGGTAAAACTGACCGCAAGCTATCAGGCACTCTTTACATGGACCGCTTCACCGGTTTCGGTACAGCAACGATTCGGAAATGCCATAGAGAACTCCAACGATATTCAGTTAAATTCGGGAGCGGATTTTACAAGACTCTATAATAAGGTGCCTTACCTTAAAAAGTTAAACCGTTCAAATAACCGCCGTTCGTCGCAACGAAGGGGGAGCAGTACGGCCAGGGGAAAAAAGAAAGCCGACAAAAACAACCCTGCCGACTCAACCAATGCCAAACCAAAGGTAAATTATGGCAAAATTGCCATGGATGGGATTTTAAAAACAATTATGGTGGTAAAAAAGGTCAGCCTTAACTACCGTACTGCTGACGGAACGTTGCTACCCGGATACATTCCCGAGCCAACCTTTATGGGTATGAACATGGCACAAAATGCACCGGGGTGGGATTTTGTTTTCGGCAGTCAGCGCGATATCAGAGGCGATGCTGCCCGCATGGGATGGATTACCACCGACACAGCATTAAACAACCCTTTTGTTAAAAAACATTCCGAACAGTTAAATTACAAAGCCAACCTTGATTTGTGGTCGATTATACGCATCGACCTAAGTGGCGACAGGGTGCTTACAAGTAGTCGCAGATCTTACTACCGTTACAGCAACGATTTGGGTGGCTTTAATGACTTTTCACCCATCGAAAAAGGTAATTTCAGTATTTCATATAACCTGATAAAAACTTCTTTTTCATCTAAAGGCGACTCCACCTACTCGCCTACATTTAATCAGTTTAGAGATAACAGGCTCGCTGTTGCCAACCGGCTTGCCAACGAAAACCCCAACTGGAACCATGAGTATTTTTATGATTCGCTGGCCGGAGCCAACTTCCCTCAGGGATACGGTTCAAACCAGCAGGAGGTACTTTACTATTCGTTTTTGGCAGCTTACGGTGGACGAGATGTAAACAAAATAGATGTTTCCAGTATTTTTCCGACCATTCCGTTTCCAAACTGGAATATTACCTTTAGCGGGCTTACCAAAATAGGCTTTATTGGCAAAGCTTTCAGGAGTTTTAATATCAAACACGGCTACCGCTCGATGATGACCATTGCATCGTGGCAACAAAACCTGTTATATAATCCTAACGATCCGACTCAGATGTACGAAGGAAGTATGAACTTTGTAAATAAATACGATGCGGGTATTGTTGCTATGATGGAAACATTTTCGCCGCTGATAGGAATTGATGTTACCATGCAAAACAGCTTTAACGCAAGAGTTGATTTTAAAAAAAGCAGGTCGATTACCATGAGCTTTGTTAACAACCAAATGACCGAAGTTAACAGCAGCGAAGTGTCGGTTGGCGTTGGATATCGTTTTAAGAATATTAAATTTTCAGTTATCTCGGGAGGAAAGAAAACTAATTTTAATAGCGACCTGAATGTTAAAGCCGACTTTGGAATACGGGATAACATCACATTTTTGCGCCGTATCGACGACGACAACAATCAAATTTCGGCAGGGGCAAAACAGTTTACCTTTAACTTTACTGCCGACTATATGTTAAGTAAAAGCCTTCAGCTTCGCTTTTATTACAACTGGAATAACAACACACCTTATATATCAGCGCAGTATGCAACAGCCTCAACAAGTGGTGGTTTTTCGTTGAGGTTTAATCTGGCACAATAGTTTTAAAATATACTCCGGTAACCAATTTTTTTCCTTAATTTTGGCATCCCTAACTAAAATTAATAAAAATGAATGTTCCAAATGATTTAAAATACTCAAGCGATCACGAATGGCTTAGAGTTGAAGGTAAAGAAGCCTATGTCGGTATTACCGATTTTGCTCAAAACGAATTGGGCGACATTGTATTTGTTGAAGTTGATACCATTGACGAAACATTAAACAAAGAAGAAGTTTTTGGCACCATAGAGGCTGTAAAAACTGTTTCCGACCTGCTGCTCCCCGTTGGCGGAACTATTCTTGAATTTAACAATCGGCTTGAAGCAGAACCAGAGCTAATTAATTCGGATCCTTACGTAAGTGGCTGGATTGTTAAAATTAAGATTTCTGCTATTGAAGAAGTTGATAATCTGTTAGATGCACAAGCATACAGAGAGTTAATCAGTTAATTTATGGCTTTAAAAGGGTATTGGCCGGCTTTGGCATGGTCCTTGATAATTTTACTGTTGACAGGACTTCCCGGAGACGTGTTTCCCGAAATAAAAACTTTTTGGGATTGGTTAAGCCCTGACAAAGTTGTTCATCTGTTTATTTTTGGCCTTTTATCCTTTTTAATCTTATACGGGTATCGTCATAAATATACGGAAAACAATAGGAAGAAGCTGGTTTTAACAGCAATAACAATTACCATTTTGTATGGTATTTTAACCGAACTTTTACAACGATATGTCTTTATAGGCAGAAGTGGTAATGTTTTTGATGCCCTGGCTGATGCTGTCGGAGCATTTTTGGGATGGTGGTTGTTTATTCCGATTTATAAAAAATTAAACTCAAAAGAGGCTTAATATTAAGATTATTCTTAATTTAGCCGGGTTTTTTAACTTCAAAAACAAACAAAATGGAATTAAGGAAAACAGAAAAAGCAGATTTGGAAAACAAGAAAGGCTATTTTTTTGAAATAGGCTTGATATTGGCCTTGCTGATAGTCTTTGGTGCTTTTTCAATGAAAAGTTACAACAAGCAAACTGTAAACCTAATGCAAGTTGCTGTTGATGATGCGCCCGAGGAAATTATTCCCATTACCGAGCAAAAAGTAAAACCCCCTCCACCTCCTCCTCCACGACAGGTAACCCAAATTAAAATCGTTAATGATGATGTTCAGGTTGAAGACGATTTGGATATTGATGTAGAAGCCGATGATAATACCGAGTTTCAGGAATATATACCACCGGAAACAGATGATGAGGATGTTGAAGAACAACAAATCTTTCAGGTAGTTGAAAATATGCCTGAATTTCCCGGCGGCAGAGCTGCATTAATGAAATACCTTGCTACCAACATAAAATATCCTCCTTATGCTAAGGAAGCCGGTATCCAGGGACGCGTATTTATTAACTTTGTGGTTGAACGCGACGGATCAATTACAGCTGTTAAGGTGCTGCGTGGTATTGGTGGTGGCTGCGACGAAGAAGCCGTTCGCGTGGTAAAAGCCATGCCTAAATGGAAACCCGGTATGCAACGCGGTAAACCTGTAAGGGTTTCGTTTAACCTGCCGGTAAAATTTACGTTGCAGTAAAATATTTAAACTTAAAAATATCAGGTCGGCTTTTTATAAAGCCGGCCTTTTTTATTGAAACCGCTTAATGTTAACCTGATGATAATGAACGTAAAATATTGCAAGCCAATATTTCAGTAAGGATCAGCCTATACACAATCATTGAAAAAGCATTTTGTAATTTATTACCAAACAATCTATCCTCCCAAAACGAGTTAACAGTTGTTCAAAAAATCATAAATATTGTCTCCTTTTTGCAGTTTTAGTTTTTTTCGCAAAACCGAACGGGTGGTTTTAACACTGTCGGGTGATATGTTGAGCAGGGAGGCGGTTTCTTTAATGGAAAAATTAAGCTTTACCAGCGCTGCCAGTTTTAATTCCGAAGGAGTGATGCGGCTGTTAATGTCCAAAAGTTTCCTGAAAAACTCAGGGTTCACCTCTTCAAAGTAGTGCTGAAATAGTTTCCAGTCTTCTTCCGAACGGATGCCTTTTTTTAACTGCTTTTGGATATGACGAAGCTTTTGTTTCTCTTCATCGGGAAGTGCTTTGATTCCCGAAAGGGCATTGCCGATTTCATTGAGTAACCGGTTTTTCTTCATCATCATCAGTGCCTGCGAGGTTAATTGCCTGCTTTTAAATTGCAATGCATTTTCCAACTGTCCTTTCTCGTTTTCCAGAAGTGCTCTTCTTAGTTTACTCTTCTTTTTCGACTGATTAAAACCATAGGCTGTTAATATTAAGGAGATTAGCAATAATATTATACCGGTCAAAAGCAGTAATCTGATTCTTTTTTCAGCATGCTGCCTCTCCTGCATCTGCCTGATAAGTATCTTATTTTTTTCGTTTTCAAATTTCGACTCTAAATTGGCGATGGCTACTTTGGCTTTTTCCAAAGAAAGCGTATCCTGAATTTGGGTGTATTGCTCCAAATGTGCCAACGCTTTTTTGTTGCTGCCTTTATTTTTAAACGCTTTGTATAACTCATAATGAATATCTCGTTGAATATCGGCATCATTGTAAGCCTCTGCCAAAGCCAATGCTTTTTTTAATACTTCAATACTCTTTTCGGTATGGCCTGATTGCGAGTACAGATAGGCCAAACCGGTATAGATATCCGTTTGATGCGTGTAATCGGTGTTTTTTGATAGCTGCAAAGCCTTGTTGTAATAGTAAAATGCCGAGTCGGGTTTGTTAAGATGATAGGCAAACAGATTGCCAAGATTTAAGTATCCGGTGGCAATACCGCCCAGCAGGCTGTCCTTTTTATATTCTTTCAGTGCTTTCCGGTAAAAGTTAAGCGACAGCGTGTACTTTTTCAAATTTTTATACACGAGACCCGTGTTGTTGTAAAGGTTGCCTAAATTATAACTGAGCTTGTTTGAAAGTGCTGTTTTAACGGCTTTGTTAAAAAAAAGCAGTGCTTTATCAGGCTGATCAAGCCGTTTGTAAAGCAACCCTATGTTGTTGTATGAAGAGACAATTCCTTTGATATCCCCGGTAGCTTCATATAGTTTGAGCGCTTTAAACGAAATGGCAACCGACTTGTCGTACCGCTCAGTTTCCCAATAAATTCCGGTAAGTACTTTGTATGAATTGGCAAGGCCGGTGGTGTCTCTGTTCTCTTTTTGCAGCGTAACCGCTTTTAGTATGTAATCTTCGGCTTTATAATATTCGTTTTTATAAAAACTGCAAATACCGAGTCCGCGCCAGGCCAGTGTTTGGTAACGAATATTGTGTTTTAGCTCGCTCTCCTTTTCCAACAACGAGGCATAGTAACAGGCACTGTCCAGGTTGTTGTATAATGAGGCATCCATCAACCGGTTCAGTACTTCCAGCTTTTGTGTTGGCAACTGCTTTATGTTATTCGTTTTTTCTGCAAATAACGTTAGCCCTGAAAATAGTATCAGAGCAATAAGTAAAAAATCAAAGCTCTTTTTGTTAAACATAATAAACTGTTTTCGACCTATCCCGACGTGCTATTGTTCAAAATTAACAAATAATATTTAACTATAACATTAACTGGTTAATAAATTTTAAAATTACTATAATCAGCATTTTACATATTCTTACTTTACAAAAACTTTACATGATTATTAATGGTGCTTTACAATATCCTTACCTGATTTCTTTGGAAGAATTATCCTGGGCAGCCTATCTTTGAATAAAAATCACAAAGGCATGATTCTTATCAGCTATATCACACCCTACATTATTGTACACTCCGACCGGTTGATTTCGGGCAACCTGATTATTAAAAATAAAGAAAAAAAAATCATCCGGAACAGCCAATTTTCCGACAAAGAGTACCTTAATATAAAAGTAAAACCCTCCTGGCCCAAAAGTATTTGGGTAACTGTTGTGACGAATGGAAATGAAACAACGAAAGTTATCAATATTTGAAATAAATATAAAACTCATTTAAAAATAAAACATTATGAAAACAAAATTATTTTTTACAGTAATGCTGGCAACCTTGTTAACGTTTAACGGGTTTGCGCAGGAAAAGGAACTTTGGGGATTAGCCCCCACACCGGGTTACATTTACAAACTGAACCAAAACGGTGAAAACAAGGAAATTGTTTATAACATATCCGGAGTTGGCGGATATGGGCCGGGTTCGGGAGGAAGTCTGCTCCAGGCAGATAACAAAAAATTATACGGGATGACGAAAGCTGCCGGCACCAACAATATGGGAACTGTGTTTGAATACGATGTTGCACAGCAGCAGTACACCATATTGGTTGATTTTGACGGAACCAATGGAAAAAAACCCGAAACCAACAACCTGATTCAGGCTTCCAGCGGTAAACTGTACGGAATGACACCGGAAGGGGGCGATTATGATGGTGGAGTAATATTTGAGTATGACCTTGTCACCAACACATTTACCAAACTAATCGACCTGCATGATACCCTCGGCAAAGCCCCTACTGGTGATTTGTATCAGGTTGACAATACCGACAGTATTATTTTTTACGGTATGACTAAAGAAGGTGGTAAAAATAATGGCGGAGTGCTTTTTAAATATAATCTCACCGACAGCAGTTACCGCGTTGTTAAAAATTTTGATGGTTATTATCCCTATCACAAAGAGTTTGGGAGACATCCTTATGGAAGCGTGATGCAGGCGGAAAATGGTAAAATATATGGCTTAACCCGTGAAGGAGGCACCCATGACAATGGTGTTTTGTTTGAATATGACCCCGGCTCTATGATCTTTATAAAAAAGTTCGATTTTACAAGTAATGAAACAGGCAAAAGGCCAAAAGGAAGTTTGATACAGGCTGCGGATGGGAAGTTATACGGGGTAACCCAATATGGAGGGGGTAATTTTGCCGGTGGAGGTGGTAATGCCGGTGCAGTTTTTTCGTATGACATAACAAATGATACTCTTATTTTAAGGGCAAGCCTTGGCGATGGAGTAGGTACTTATCCGCTGGGAAGCCTGGTGCAGGCAACAAGCGGGAAAATGTTTGGCACTACCTATATGGGCGCTTGCAGCTCGGGAGGTGTATTTTGCTTCGACCCGGAAACAGACACCATCTATCGTACAGCTTGTAACGGATATCCCAATGGAAATCTCATTGAAATTGATGCCATTTGTATTGAAACATACGATACCATTACCGAAGAAGCCTGTATTAGCTATACTTCGCCAAGCGGCAATTATGTGTGGACGGAAAGCGGCGTTTATACCGATACCGTTCCCAATGCAGACGGCTGCGACAGCATTATCACCATCAACTTAACAGTGAACACCGTGGATGTTTCGGTAACACAGGAAGAACTGACGTTAACTGCCAATGCTGAAGATGCCCAATATCAGTGGCTCGACTGTGACAATAATTTTGAACCCATGGCAGGTGATACAAACCGGGTATTTACCGCCACAAGCAATGGCCATTTTGCTGTTATAGTAACGCAGGGCAGTTGCATTGATACCTCAGATTGTTACACCGTCGATACTTACGGAATTGATGAAAACGGTTGGGGAAGCAGGATAAAACTCTATCCCAATCCAACACGAGAAAAGGTTGTTTTAAGCGGTGCAGAAATTAAAAACAGCAGGGTTACGGTTTTCAATACATTGGGAATTGTGGTTTTTGAGCAAATCAACACTGCTGCTTCTGAAATGGTATTGCCGTTTAACGATTTGCCCGAAGGAGTATATTTTGTAAAAGTGAAAAAGGATGACCGGCAAAAGATTTTTAAGGTAATCAGGAACCTGTGATAGAATGAAGTTGTTTAAGGTTCAGGGGTGTTTTGTTCTTGAACCTGCTGTTAGAGGTTTCTTATTTGCTCATTGTTCATTGAATATTGCTTATTGATTTTATATGGTTAATATTCAATATCTAACGCTCAATTTTCAATGTTCAGGTTCATTACCAAATCATCGGCAAAGGTGTATTTTTGATGGTTGGGTTCATTCAAATCGTTGGCCGAAATATGCTGATTGCCGTTGTATGTAGGTGCTGTGTTGTCGATATCCTGCCCTACGCGATGCAATCGCGGGGGAACGGGGTCAAATATAGGA
>WGDP01000022.1 GCA_015493215.1 Bacteroidales bacterium
CATGTAGCTTCAAAAACAGTGTTAATCTAAAGATATCATCACGTATAAGTTTTGAATTATTCTTGTTTATATGGCTGATATATTCGTAGAAAATCAGATGGTTAGAAAAATAAAAGCTTGGTAATGCCTTCCTTAAGAATCGCAGGCAGTTTCTTCAAATCGATGTAATCTAAATTCGTTTTAAATAGTTAATTCAAGTATTGAAACCTTAAATTTCAAATCATTAAAAAGTTACTTTTGCAAAAAATTTTAGCGAACGATAAAGCTTTGCTTTTAAAATAAATAATTATGAGTAACAAAAAGAAATTCATCACTTGTGATGGTAACTATGCAGCCGCTCACATAGCCTATATGTTCAGTGAAGTTGCAGCTATTTATCCTATCACACCATCATCAACGATGGCAGAGTATGTTGACGAATGGGCAGCATACGGAAGAAAAAACATCTTTGGCGAAACCGTTAAAGTTGTCGAAATGCAGTCGGAAGGCGGCGCTTCGGGTGCTGTTCACGGTTCGTTGCAGTCGGGTGCGTTAACCACCACCTTTACCGCATCGCAGGGTCTTCTTTTGATGATTCCCAATATGTATAAAATGTCGGGTGAGTTATTGCCTGCCGTATTTCATGTAAGTGCCCGTAGCCTTGCCGCTCAGGCACTCTCTATTTTTGGCGACCATAGCGATGTGATGGCTACCCGCCAGACCGGTTTTGCCATGCTGGCAACCGGTAGCGTGCAGGAAGTTATGGATATTGCCGCCGTAGCTCATTTTGTTTCGTTAAGAACACGAGTTCCTTTCCTCCATTTCTTTGACGGATTCCGTACTTCACACGAAATTCAAAAAGTGGAGTATTTTGAAACCGAAGATTTGGACGATCTCTTTCCATGGGATGATGTTCAAAAGTTCCGCGATGGAGCCTTAAACCCTGAGCATCCTGTAACACGTGGTACCGCACAAAATCCTGATATCTACTTCCAGGCACGTGAAGCTGCCAACCGTTTCTACGACCCGATTCCTGATTTGGTTGAAGAATACATGCAGGAAATTACCAAACGTACCGGCCGCGAGTACCATCCGTTTACCTATTATGGTGCCCCCGATGCCGAGCATGTTATCGTGGCCATGGGCTCGGTTACCGAAACCATCAAAGAAACCATCGACAGCCTGTTGGAAAAAGGTGAAAAAGTAGGATTGGTATCGGTTCACCTGTACCGTCCTTTCTCAAAAAAATATTTCCTTAAAGCAATGCCCGATACCGTTAAACGTATTGCTGTTTTAGACCGTACCAAAGAGCCGGGTTCCAATGGCGAACCTTTGTACCTTGACGTAAAAGAACTTTATTACGGTAAAGAAAATGCGCCTGAAATTGTAGGTGGCCGTTACGGTTTAAGTTCCAAAGATACCACACCTGCCATGATTCTTTCGGTTTATGAAAACCTGAAAATCAAAGAGCCTAAAGATGGCTTTACCGTGGGTATTGTTGATGATGTTACCTTTAAATCGTTGCCATTGTTGCCCGAAGTTAACCTGGCTCCCAAAGGAACCTTCCAGGCTAAATTCTACGGTCTCGGCTCCGATGGTACAGTAGGTGCCAACAAAAACTCAATCAAAATTATTGGTGACAACACCGACCTGTATGCGCAGGCTTATTTTGCTTACGACTCAAAAAAATCGGGTGGTATAACCATCTCTCACCTGCGTTTTGGAGAACATCCAATTCGTTCGACTTACCTTGTTAATACTCCTGACTTTGTTGCTTGTCACGTTCCTGCTTATTTACAGAAATACGACATGCTCAAAGGGCTTAACGATGGCGGAACCTTCCTGTTGAATAGTATTTGGGACGAAGAAACCACCAAGAGCAAGCTGCCTGACCACATGAAAAAATACATGGCCGAGCACAACATCAATTTCTATATCATCAATGCTACCAAAATTGCCGACGAAATCGGACTTGGAAGTCGTACCAACACCATTATGCAGTCGGCATTCTTTAAAGTATCCGAAGTAATTCCTTACGAGCAGGCTGTTGAGCAGATGAAATCGTTCATCAACAAATCATATGGTAAAAAAGGTGAAGAGATTGTTAACATGAACTATCAGGCTGTTGACCATGGTGGCGATGTTACCAAAATTGAAATCCCCAAAGAGTGGGCTGATATTAAACTTACAGAAGATAACGACGAGTATGCCGACATGCCCGACTTTATCAAAAATGTTGTTAAGCCCATTGATGCTCTTAAAGGTGACGATTTGCCAGTTTCAGCTTTCTTAGGCCGTGAAGATGGTACTTTCCCTGCCGGAACCGCCGCTTATGAAAAACGCGGGGTTGCCGTTACCGTTCCCGAGTGGATTGATGATAACTGTATCCAGTGTAACCAATGTGCTTATGTTTGTCCTCACGCTGCCATTCGTCCATTCCTTGTTGACGAAGAGGAAGAGGCCAAGGCACCCGACGGAATGAGCTTTATTGAAACCCGTGGTAAACTGAAACCGCTGAAATACCGTATTCAGGTTAGCGTACTCGACTGTACAGGTTGTGGAAGCTGTGCCAACGTTTGTCCTTCCAAAGAGAAATCGCTGGTAATGGTTGCCACCGAAACACAGATGAAAGAGGTTGAAAACTGGGATTATGCCGTTAAGGAAATCAAACCTAAAAACGACAAGTTCGACAAGTTTAAAACCTTTAAAGACAGTCAGTTTGCGCAGCCGTTGTTTGAGTTCTCAGGAGCTTGTGCCGGTTGTGGCGAAACTCCTTATATCAAGTTGGCTACCCAGCTTTACGGCGACCGCATGATGATTGCCAACGCTACCGGTTGTTCTTCTATTTATGGTGCTTCGGCTCCTTCGACACCTTACACGGTGAACGAAGAGGGCAAAGGGCCGGCCTGGGCGAACTCACTGTTTGAAGACAACGCTGAGTACGGACTTGGTATGGCTACCGGTATCAAAAAGATGCGTGAGCGTATCCAGCGGTTGATGGAAGAAGACCTTGCCAACGGAGCCTCGGGCGCCCGCAAGGAAGCTTTCGAAAAATGGCTGGAGGTTAAAGACCTTGGCGAAGAGTCGAAAGAGGCTTCAGCAGCAGTTGTTAAAGTGCTGAAAGGTGCTAAAGATGATGTTGCAAAACAAATTATGAAACATGAGCAGTACCTCGTCAAAAAATCCATGTGGATTATTGGTGGCGACGGCTGGGCTTATGATATCGGTTACGGTGGTGTTGACCACGTTCTGGCATCGGGCGAAGATGTTAACATGCTGGTATTGGATACCGAGGTTTACTCCAACACGGGCGGACAGGCTTCAAAAGCCTCCAACACCGCTGCTGTTGCCAAGTTTGCATCGGCAGGTAAAGATGTTAGCAAAAAAGACCTTGGTGCCATTTACATGACTTACGGTTATGTTTATGTGGCTCAGGTTGCCATGGGAGCTAATTACAACCAGTTCTACAAAGCAATTAAAGAGGCTGAGGCCTATCCGGGACCATCGCTGATTATCGGTTACTCACCTTGTATTGCTCACGGATTGCGTAAAGGAATGGCCAAAGTTATGGACGAAGAGAAATTTGCCGTTGAAGCAGGTTACTGGAACCTTTACCGCTACAACCCGTTGTTGGAGCTGGAAGGAAAAAATCCTTTCCAACTGGATTCAAAAGAGCCTGATTTTGACAAATACAAAGAGTTTCTTGATATGGAAGTTCGTTTTACTTCGTTGAAGAAAACCTTCCCTGAAAGAGCCAAAGAACTTCAGGAACATTCGCTCAAAAACATGAAATGGCGTTACAATTTCTACAGACGCATGGCCGAAATGGACTATTCCGATAAATAATCCAACAGCCATTGTAAATATAAAATCCCCGGCATCTTTGATGTTGGGGATTTTTTTTATGTGTGTGTCAGGTAAATTTATCTTCACTACTCCGATAACTCCGATAACTATCGGAGGAGGAGGAGGAGGAGTTTAGCCCGGAGTTAACAACCGGTCAAATACCAACATACACTGAATAGGAAAAAAGGAATAAAAAAAACCATGTCTCACAATTGATTAACTTTGTTACCGTAAATTAAGCCTTATGCAGCGAATCCTGTTAATATTAAATCTAATGTTTCTTTTGGCATTGTCCGGCATTGCACAAAACCACAGGGTTACCCGTATTTTTAAACAAACTGATACCTGCCTTGCGTTGCAGGTAATAAATCTAACGTTGCCCGTTTCCCTTTCCGAATCCGATTTTCTCTATTTGATGGATGACTTTAAATGCATAAAAGCGGAAATGATTAACTTGAAGTCCGGCACCGCCTGGTTCTCTTTCCCACGCCTGGATTCAAAAGATACAAAAGGGAACGAAAATCCTTTTTATGTGTTGTTCAATAATATTACACCCCAAAACTTTTCAAGCACATATAAACACATTTCCCGGCTTGAAAATATACCCATTGGAAAAACTATTAAGAACAAATTATTTTGGGAAAATAATTTCGGGTGGGACTTTCCCAATAGCCCTTTAAAAACCGTCAACAGCTTCTACGGCTACAAGATAACCCTGAAACCCGATGAAAACAGAACCTTGTTTTTAAAAGGAACCGTAGAAGACCCTTCCGCTACGGTAGATTTAAAATGTTCCGATGGAAACGGTGCTTCGCATATCGACAACTGGATAGGTTATTTTTTATA
>WGDP01000023.1 GCA_015493215.1 Bacteroidales bacterium
ATATAGGTTAATTTTTTATAGATTTGTTTGCTTTTTACAACTTTCTAATACTTAATAAGAAAACCTGATGAAAACTCATTATTGTTTAACGAATAAAGTAAAAGCGTTATTATTGCGCTGCTTTTTATTCGGCATCTTCTTTATAAATGTATTTAATACTTCAGCACAACATTTTATTACTGTTGGTACCGGAAACCCATATCTACCCATGAATATAATTATCGATTCGGCATTCTCAAATGGCAGTTTACTACAAGCCGGTGATGAAATAGCTGTTTTTGATGTTAACGGTTCCGGTAATGAGATTTGTGTGGGACAGGTTTCCATTACCAATACTTTCACGTCCGATACCAATTACATTATAAATGCAACGGCAGACGACCCCACAACACCTGAACAGGACGGCTTTATGGTTGGTGACAGCATTATATTCCGGTATTGGGATAATAGCAGCAATAAGGAGATAATACTTTTAAATTCCGTTTTTAACCCTGCACTTGACAGCACTTACCAATTGCAAGGTACTGCTTCAACAGGTTTAACGGGTTTTAGTTATGAAACATGGACAGGGGAGGTTGATACCGTTTGGAATAATAAAAACAACTGGAATTTTAACCGTATTCCCACTTTGCAGTTTGATGTTGTTATTCCGGCATCACCTGTAGGAAACCGGTTTCCATCGGTAATAATTCAAAGCGCAATTACCAACAATATTACAGTGGAAGATAGTGCTATTATTACCATATATGGAAAATTAACCGTGGGGTACTCAGGGTCACCCTATTAAATAATGGAATGAATAAAAACCTTAGTGAAACTTAGAGTCTTTGTCCCGATAGCTATCGGAACTAAGACACAAAGTAACACAAAGAAAGATATGAAACAATACAATCAAATGGTAGGAGATTTGGTTTTATCCGCGGAGGTCACGTATCTACTTGGCCAAAGCGGGTTTTAAATGATATTACTATTTTAAATTATTATAAAATGAAAAAGTTAATATTTACACTCTGTTTGTTGATTCCCCTTATAGGAATTGCACAATCCAATTTTCACAACACACATTACCTCGACCCTTACAACCCCGAGTATGTTAAAGGTGAGGTGCTGGTAAAATTCAAGGATAAAGTAAAAACTGCCGTAAAAACCAAAGGCAACATTGCCAAAACAGGTATTGCTTCTGTTGACAAAATATTGGAGCCTTATCAAACCAAAGCCATACAAAAGATTTTTAAAGAGACCCGTGAACAACGGCAAAAGAAAGCCGTCAAAACCATTCGTGATTTTAAAGGCAACAAAATAGAAGTGCCGGCTCTTTACAACATTTACAAGCTAAAATTTGACACGGTTTGGGATGCCAAACAAATTGTAACGGCCTTGCAAAAGGATAAAAACATTGATTTTGCAGAGCCGAATTATCTGGTTTATACTAACGATGTTTTGAATAAAGGTTATGTTTTAAAAAATCAGCAACCTGTAATTGTCCCTTCAAATAATAAAGACTCTCGTTTTACACCCAATGACCCATTATATAATCAACAAAGTGCCATATCTCAAATTCAGGTTGACCAGGTTTGGGACACTGTTACAGGAGACTCAACTCAAATAATTGCAATACTTGATACAGGTGTTGACTGGACACATCCTGACCTTACAGATAATATTTGGACAAATTGGGATGAAGTACCGGGCAATGGTATGGATGATGACAACAATGGCATGCCTGATGATGTTCATGGTTGGGATTTTATTAATAACGACAACAACCCGATGGATGACAACAGCCACGGAACTCATGTAGCCGGTATAGCTGCTGCAAGGGGAAACAATGGAATTGGTATTGCCGGAGTAAATTGGCATGCCAAAATACTTCCTGTAAAGGTTTTCCCAGCCAGCGGAAGTACTGATGCTGCAACCATTACACAGGGAATAGAATATGCATCAAACAATGGTGCAACGGTTTTAAACATGAGTTTTGGTAGTTTTGGCAGGTCTTTCATTATGGAAGTTGCCTTGCAAAATGCATATCTCACTGCTGATCTTGTTGCAGCGGCAGGTAACTCACACAAAAGTATATATCCTGTCGATCCGATGTTTCCAACCACTGAATATCCTGCGGCTCTCTCTTATGTGCTTGGTGTTGAGTCATCAACAGGTGCTTACTCTAATTATGACCCTGACGGGCCTATAAAATCTACTTTTGCCGAAGGCTTTAACTATGAATTAAAAGCACCGGGTAGTGGAATTATTAGCACATTACCGGGAGGGGGTTATGGTACGATGACAGGTACTTCAATGTCAACGCCTTTTGTTAGTGGGGCAATTTCACTCTATCGTACTCAATTTCCCACAGCATCAAAAGAAAAGCTGTGGGGTGATTTTATACATACCATTTCTGGTTCTATTAAAGTTTTTGATGCTTTTTATTCAAATGATGTGCAACCTGTTTTTGACGTTTCTGATTATGCTATTGAGGATACTTTAAGTGGTAACGACCAGGATGGCCAGGCAGATGCCGGAGAACTTATTCAGGTATATACTACCATTAGAAATACTTGGGGTCCTGCAGATAGTTTATATGCCTTATTGTCATATAGTATTTATGGCGATACCAATGACCTTAGTTTTGTTCATGATTCCGTTTTTTTTGGTAACATTAGCACTTATGGTACCCTGACTAATCTGTCGGATCCTTTTTTAATTCGTATTGATTCAAATTGTTTTAACAACAGGGTTGTAACTTTAGATGTTACTATGAGAAATGCAGGGGATACAGTTTCTTATACACAAGGAATAAATTTTAGAATTTACAATGGAGAAGAACTTTCCGGAATATTAACCAGTGACACAACACTGACCCCGGATAAGTTATGGGTTGTAAATAACAATTTAAGAATAGACACTGGCGTCACCTTATCAATCCTTCCCGGAACGCACTTGGAAATTAATGCAGGATTTGACAATAGAGGCTATATTAATGCTATTGGTAGTGAAGATAGTATGATTTATGTTGAAGGTTTTATGGGTGGAGATGGTTATTGTAAATATGTTGATTTTGATTGTAGGCAAGGTGTTTTTGATATGGATACTAGCACTATTGACCATTGTAATATTCATAATTTGAATGGGTATATAACTGTCAAAAGTATTTTAAATTGTAAAATTTTTGATTCTGAGGTTTTGCTTTATTCTCTTTTTCAAAACGTTGACACTGTTGCTTCTACCGAAATTAGAAACATTGAATTGGCTTCTATTTTTTCAAGTTATAAAAATAGTTTTCTTGATAAATGCCTTTTTGATAATATTTTGATGTGGAATTATGGTTTTCAAGAATCAGGTAGTTATAAAATACGTAATTGTGTATTTAATAATTTTATTAATGCCTCAAACTATTATACTTATGCTATAATCCCACTTAAGAGTAATTACGTAGTTGAGAAAAATAGTTTCTTAACTAAGAAGGACGGTGCGAAAAAGATATATTTTGTTAGGAGTGATGGTTCTGCTAACTATCAAAATTTTCCTGATCAATATTGGGGAACTGTTGACACAAACAAAATAAGAAAAAAATATTATGATTTTTATAACAATGTCGGGTTACCAATATTGAATATTAATCCTTTTTTAACAGCACCCTCCGATTCTTGTCCCGGCCACGTATGGAAAGTGCTAGTTAATGGTAAAGATGCCCAAGATGAAACTGTTGACCCTGTTAGCGTAGGACTACAAAAGTTTGAAGTATATTTTAACAGAGCAATGGATACAACTGTTACACCAATGCTTTCATTTGGTTTGCGTGACCCGTTTTTTCAAAATGTGGTTAAAGATTCTGCTTCCTGGTCTTCTGATAAAAAGGTCTGGACAGCCTATTTTACAACACATTTGTTAACGGGTGATGGCACTAATACCATCAGGGTGGCAAATGCAGTTGATTCATTAGGATTTACTATTCCGGTTGAAAAAGACAGGTTTAAATTCGTAATACAAGCAACAGGGGTACAATCCGTTAATTTCATAGCAACCCCAGGCATAGGAAAGGTTGACTTAGAATGGAACAATACCGGTTTGGTTGATTTTCTTGGGTTCAATATGTATCGGTACATGGATTTAACCGATTCAACTCATTCCACTCCTGAAATAATTAACACATCTCTTATTGCCGATACGGTTTTTACCGACTTTAACGTTATACCGGACAGCACTTATCATTACTATTATAAGGTAGTAAATACCGATCTTACAGAATCTGATTCATCAAGAATAGCTTCAGCCACCCCTTTCTCTACCGCCACCGGCGATGCCAATGGCGACCTTTCAGTAAGTGTGTTGGATATTACCACCATTGTTTCCTATATGCTCAACCAAAACCCAAATCCGTTTTTATTTGATGCAGCCGATGTAAATTATGACAATGAAATTAATGTGCTGGATATCATAGGTGTGGTTCAGTTGATAAACAGTAAAAAAAGTTTGCCAATTAAACCTTTGCCGGTGTTTAGTAAAGAGGTTGCCTATTATGATATGGATAATGATTTGATTAAATTGGAGAGTAAGGGTAATATTCAGGCATTACAGTTTAAGCTAAAAGCCAAAAATAAAAACTTTAATACCAAAGTGTTGCTGAAGAAAATAAGAATTTTCAGCAAACAAGCCGGTTTTGAGTTTTCGTATGCTGTGGTTGATGACTACATAATCGGTATTTTATACAATTTAACGGAAAAGAAAATCCCTGAAGGAATAACCACCTTGTTTAAAGTAGAAGGCATTGACAACGACAATATAGAAATAGTTGAAATCTTCGGGGGAGACAGCGAAGGTAATTACGTACCCATATTGAAAAAAGGAACGCAGGCCTCCGTTATTGCTGACGATGCTGAATTACAGGCAAGCCCTAACCCCTTTAGAGATTATACAAATGTCAATTACACAGTTCCTGAGAATGGTTTGGTAAATTTAAAACTGTACAATCTATCGGGCAGGTTGCTGAATGAATTTGTAAAAAGTTATCGTTCTGCTGGTAATTACACTTTATTATGGAATGGCACCGATCAACTAAACCACAAATTGAAAAAAGGAATTTACATTTTACAGTTAACGGTAAATACAGATAGAGGAAAAGAGTATCACGCGGAAACGAAGGTTGTGTTAATTAAATAAAAAAACTTAGTGAAACTTAGAGTCTTAGTCCCGATAACTATCGGGATCGTGGCAAAAAAAGAGAACCTGCCACCAAGGCACAAAGACACTAAGAAACACAAAGAAAGATATGAAACAGCATATTAAGATATTGATAGCATTAGTAGCAACTATCTTGCAAATAACAGTAGTTGCTCAAAATATTTTATATGTTAAAAACACAGAAGGAACTGTTAATAAGGAATGTGCTATTTCGCTGGGCATTGACAACAGCGAATCGTTTATCTCTTTTCAGTGTGATGTGGTATTACCGGAAGGATTTAGCTATGTTTCTGAAAGCATTGCATTAAGCAATCGCAGTACTGACCATGTGATTAGCGCAACCAATGTGAGTAACGATACCCTCAGGATTTTATCTTATTCGCTTAATAATGCTCAGTTTTTAGGAGATACGGGAGTTATAGCAACCTTTAAAGTTACAACACCTAACGAAGTTGGTGATTATTTAATCAGATTAAAAAACGGAATCATTGGTGATGATGAGTCAACCAATATTATTGATTCGTTAGTTAACGGAAATGTTGTTTTAAAGCCGCTGGGTATTAACAATCCTGAGAAGCCTGATATTGACATCAATGTGTACCCAAATCCCTTTGGCCGGGTTTTGAATATCAGGATAAATAAACAGGATATTAATTGGATAGAAATAAACACCTATTCAGCCAATGGTACCCTTATTCGTCACCTCCGAAAAACAAGCAATCAAAACGGAGCATTTTCTATACAATTTAACCCTGATGAGTTACTTGGAAGAACTGCCACAAACGGAGTCTATTATATTCATTTTCAATATAAAAAAAGAAATAAAATATACAGCATGGTTAAAAAGATAATTTACAAGAAACCTTAGTGAAACTTCGAGACTTCGTCCAGATAACTATCGGGATCGTGGCAAAAAAATAAAAAAATATAAACCGATGAAAACATATAAATTAACAAGCCTGATTTTACTGCTAACCATAATTGTAGCAAAACCCCTGATAGCCGGCAATACACTTACCATTGTTTCAACCCAGTCCAATGTAAACGATACGGCCACCATTACGGTAAATATGGATAACGACAGTGCCATTGTTGCCTTTCAAATAGATATCCCATTACCCGGCCAGTTAACATATATTGACACATCAGCGTTGTTAAATCCCTCAAGGACTACCAACCACACCCTCCAGGCCAAAGTGATTGACGGAGATACGCTTCGCCTGTTTGGTTACTCCAACACTAACACTCCTTTTACCGGAAACTCAGGAACCATTGTTACCTTTAAATTATTAACAGGCACCATTCCGGGAACTTATCCGCTGACTATGTATAATCCGTTAATGGGTGATACATCTTCAACAAACTTAATAACAGGGCATACAGATGGCAATGTTACCATTCTTGGCCCGAATATCAATTTGTCAACAACCTCTCTCAATTTTGGAAGGGTACCTCTTTTGGATAGTACAGATCAAAGTTTAACTATTAACAACATTGGAAATCAAGACCTGAATATTCAATCCATCAATTTTGATACTACTTACTTTTCGGTGGTTGGCAACTCAACTTTTACCATTCCTGCAGGGCAGTCACAAACAGTTAATGTTCGGTTTAATTCAGTTGTAAAAGGAACCTATAACAACACCATGACCATTATATCCAACGATTATGATGAATCATCGGCAACAGTAAATTTAACAGTGGTAGCCTATCCTGTTAACGAATTGCATACAGGTAGTTTATCCGTTTATTCAGGTGATTATACCAGGTTGGATTTTACCATGAACAACATGGAACCCCTTACCGGTATTCAGTTCGATCTTACACTTCCCGACCCCATGACTTTTGTTCCTGATTCCATGTTTTTAACCGGCAGAAAAGATGACCATACCATTTCTGCCAACATGATTAGCTCAAATACACTACGTGTTGTAGTTTATTCAGGCGATAACAAATCATTCTCGGGGAATGACGGCTTGATATTACAACTTGGTTTTAACATAGAAGGAACAGGGGGATATTACGATTTAAATATTAACAATGTTGTGTTGGGCGACACCAACGCCATGAATGCTATTTCCGCATCTTATAACGGATCTCTCCAAATTGCTGCCGCTGATATTTATGCCAACACCTCATTAAACTTTGGGAATGTTTCCATTCTTGATTCATCATCTCAAAACATTGTAATTAATAATTATGGAAATGACACCCTTAAAATTACGTCTGCGCAGTCTATCAATTCTTCATTTAGAACATGGCAATCTTTTCCTTTAAATGTACTACCCTATCAATCGCAAACCATTTCTGTGGTTTTTAGCAATAGCACCGAAGGCAATTATTCGGGCACCATGCATCTTTTCAGTAACGACCCTGACGAAAGCCCCTATTCCATTAGCCTGTCAGCCTATGCCTATATTCCCAATTATATCGTTATTAAAGATTCAACCTATAACCCTCAGGATACAATTTTTGTGGATATCAAAGTTAATAATCTGGAACCTTTTACAGGATTTCAGTTTGATTTGCATCATACAGATACATTAACCTGTTTACCTAATAACATTCATTTGGGACAACGGGTTGGCAATCATTCTGTAAATGTTTCCGAATTAGATTCGACCACTGTCCGGATTGTAGTATATAGCACTTCAAATTCTGTTATAACAGGTAACAATGGTACTATTGTAAGTGTTCCGTTTTTGGCCGATTCGGGAGTTTATGGTACCGTTCCTCTTTCGCTTGACAGTGTAGTGCTTGGCAATTCGCAATCAGAAAATATTTTGTGGGGGATAACCAATCATAGCATTGTTATTGGCAGGCCTCAGGAAATTATATTAAATGAAGGGTGGAATATCTTTTCGTTAAACCACACTCCCTACTATTTAAACATGGATTCGATACTTTCAAACCAAATAGCAGATACAACACTAGTTAAAGTATTAGATGAAGAGGGAAATTTCATTCAATATATTCCCGGTACAGGATGGTTCAACACCATTGGTAATATGGCTTTAACCGAAGGTTACTATATAAAAGTGAATCAAACAGATACACTTTTTAGTTTTGGAAATCCAGCTGTTTCACCCTTCACCATTCCGCTTCAAACAGGCTGGAATATTATAGGTTATCCCCTTGTAAACAGTCAGGATGCTTTACAGACCATGCAGCCCTTAATCAACAGCAACGCATTGTATAAATTGATGGACGAGCAGGGTGATTTCATTCAAAATATACCCGGTATTGGTTGGTTAAATACAATTGGAAATTTATCAGCTGGGGAAGGCTATTATCTTAAAGCAAATTCAGATGCAAACCTTGTCCTAACCGAATCGACAGCGAAAATTGCTACTGCAAACAATGAAAATAGTAGCTCATTGGTATATTTTAATCCTGTTCAGGGAACAATGGTTTATAACCCAATGAACTTTGTTATTACATTAAAAAAAGAGAATAACTCTATCATTACAAAAGGGGATGAAATGGCAGTATTCGATGGCCAACTGTGTGTCGGGGCATCAGTAATCGAAAGTGATAATCAGGATTATATTACAATAACAACATCCATGAAAGATAATCCTGATTTGGATAATGGATATAAAACAGGAGATAGCTTTTCGTTTAAATTCTGGGACAATGAAAACAATGATCTTTATATAAATGTTACTCCCGGAAACCAAAACAACACATCGGTTTTTATTCCGCTTGAAACTTACATCGGGGTTTTACCAACCAATGCTTTAGGTATTATTCAACATAACAATAACAATGACTTATTAAACGTTGCTATATCGCCTAATCCTGTTAGAAACAACTTAAATCTTAATTTCTTTCTCAAAAAACAGGCAGATTTAGAAACAACGATTTACGACTTGTCGGGTCAAAAATTGCAAACAAACAGGTTTTTAAACATTAAATCCGGAAAACACCTCAAAACCATCTCAGTCAATAAACTTTCCAAAGGTATTTACTTCATCAAAACAACAGCAACATTTAACAACAATACCATTGCCGTGCAACAAGCAAAGTTTGTAAAAATCAATTAAAAGTCTAAACACCTGTCTGTTACCCCGGCCGGTTTAAAAAAACAACATCTGGTTTTGCAACTTATATAAATGAAACAAAATGTTTTAAACAAATTG